>JAIRUB010000074.1 GCA_031254635.1 Prevotellaceae bacterium
ATCGGTGAACGTTTTGCCAACCGTTACCTTGATGCCGTAGGCCTTGCCCTGCTGTTAACAGCTGCCGATATCCGCCGGCGTTGCATAGAACAGGCTTTGCCTTGGGATGCGGCTGTAAGTTTCGATTATTCGGCAGTGCTGGGCCTCGAATTTATTCCCTTGAATACGCCGCCGGCCTGGAACTATGAATTGAAGGTAGATAATGTAGAAATTCCGCTCCTGTCTTTCGATATCAAGCATTTGGCGAAGACTGTTATACCGATGATTTCACAATTTTTAACCTTAAAAATCGGAGATTATATTTTTGTGCCGGTATCGCCGGAATTTCTTTTGCAGCGCAAGCAAACAGTAGCAGCTTCTTTGTATGGACAAGAATTTTTGCATATTGAAGTACGATAAATTCTTGAATTTTGAATTATTCATTATTTTGTAATATGATAAAATTGACTTTCTTAGGGACAGGCACTTCACAAGGTGTGCCGGTAATTGCTTGCAGTTGTGAAGTATGTCGAAGCACCGATGCACGTGATAAACGTTTGCGTACCTCGGCCTTGCTGGAAGTCAATGGAAAAGTATTGTTGATTGATGCAGGCCCCGATTTTCGTCAACAATTACTGCAGGCGGAAGTAAAACGCTTGGATGCCATTTTGCTAACCCACGAACACAAAGACCATACGGCCGGCTTAGACGATGTGCGCGCCTTTAACCACATTACCGGCCAGCCGATGGATATTTATGCCGAGGTACGAGTGCTTGATGCCTTAAAGAAAGATTACAATTATGTGTTTGCTGAATATAAATACCCCGGCTCTCCTGAAATGTGCTTACATCCTATTGATGAACATCCATTTGAAATAGCGGGCATTTGCGTAGAACCTGTGCGTGTATGGCATTATCGTATGCCTATCTTGGGTTTTAAAGTCGGCCGCTTAGCTTATATTACCGATGCCAAGACAATAGCTGCCGATGAGCGCGAAAAATTAAAGAATTTAGACGTCATGGTGTTGAATGCAGTAAAGCACGGAGCGCACCTTTCTCACTTTAGTTTGGAAGAAGCATTGGCTTTTATTGATGAAATGAAACCGCGCCGTGCATACATTACCCATATTTCACACCGGATCGAAAAATATGCTGAGCTACAATTTCGACTACCCAAGAATGTCTTCTTAGCCTATGATGGATTAGTGGTGGAGAGTGAATAATCATCACACCAATTTCTGCTCTATGGCGATTTTTACCAATTGAGCGGTGTTGTGTACATTCAATTTTAATATGAGGTTTTTGCGATAGCTTTTTATGGTTTCGTAACCGAGACACATCTTATCGGCAATTTCGTTGTTAGATTGTCCGACAACAATCAGGCGCAGCAGTTCCTGTTCGCGGCGAGACAGCCTGATTGGGTGGGCTTCCCGTTCCTTGAGCAGTATATTAACTTCTTCGCATAAAAACCGTTCACCTGAAGCGACTATGCGAATACCTTCAATGATTTCTTCTGTCATCGCATTTTTTAGGATATAACCCGAAGCGCCGTCTTCCAATACCTTCATGATGATAGACAATTCGGAATAACTTGTCAACATAAGTATTTTGAGGTTGGGATACTGTGCTTTTATCTGTGGGCAAAGGTCTATACCGTTGCCATCGGGTAAACTAATATCCAATAAAAGCACATCAGCCTGCTGTTTGGCTAATAATTCCCAAGCTCCGGTTGCCGAATATGTCTTCCCGATTACTTGTGCTATTCCTGATTCATTAATCAGATGCTCAAAACCATCAGCCACCACTTTATGGTCGTCTACTATTACAACGCGTATCATATCATCTTGTTTCATAATCTTCTCGTGATTTTTAATTCGTAATTCGTAATTGAATCTCAATGTTGACTTCCGTTCCCTTTCCCTCTACCGAATCAATTTGGATGTTACCGCCAAAGGACGCTATGCGGGTGCGGATGTTTTCTAAGCCTGTGCCTTTTGTTGCTACTAAAGTGTCGAAGCCGCAGCCATCGTCTTGTACGATAAAAGCTATGCGATTGGGTTCCTGCATAATTTGCACCATGATTTGAGTTGCACCCGAATGTTTCAGTGCATTGTTTACTAATTCGTGAATACAGCGGTAGATAACTACTTCTAATTTTGGCTCAAGACGCGCTTCGTTGCCAAAATAGTCGAAAGCTACATTCGACGAAAGGCTCCGGCAGAATTCGTCCACTGCCGGTTTTAACCCGAAGCGTGAGAGTGAGTCGGGCATCAGGTGATGTGCCACGCGCCGCATTTCCCGCACCGACTGGTCGAGTAATCTCAGCACCTTATCGAAACGCTCCATATCGGTACATTGTGACGTTGTGCCTTTTTTTATTTCGAGCAAATTCAATCTTGCGCCGGTTAGTATACTGCCTAATCCATCGTGCAAGTCGCGGGCAAGGCGGGCGCGTTCGCGGGCTTCGCCGTCAAGTACAGATTGCGTGGCTACAAGTTGTTTTTCTTGTTCTAATTGTTTGATATGGGTTTCTGCCAATTGCTTCTTCTGTACCGCCCATCGCCAAAGGAAGAAAAATGCTGTTAAAGCCAATAGTAAAATAGCGCCTCCGGCAATTGCCATCCATTGCATAAGTCGCTTTTCATCTTCTAAAACAGCTATTTTCAATTCTTTATTTTCAATTTCATAACGGACACGCAAATTATTGATATGGTTTACGTTTTTTAGGTTCAATGTACTGTCTGCATATTGACGGCTTAAAATATAGTTGTTGAGCGCACGGTGAAAATCACCCTTTTTCATATAATAATTATATTTCATCTCATAAACAGCAGAAAAATAATCTTTAGATCGAATACCATGAGCAGTCTTTTCCGCACGCTCAAGGTATTCCGCAGCAGTTTTCATATCACCTTTATCAATATTTACCTTAACAATCGAGAGGCAAGCCTCCATCCAATGCCAGCGGTCAGTACTTTTATCCATAATATCGTAAGCAGCATGGTATTCTTGCAAGGCTTCATCATAATTGCCCTTTAATTCGGCTAAACGACCGAAGTGATTGTGACACAGCGATATCCCTAACATAGATTTGGCTAAAATATTCTGTTCCATGGAATGTTTGTAATAGACCATTGCCGAATCGTACATAGCCCTATTCTCGAATATGGCGCCGATGTTGGCATAGTTGATAGCCATTCCCAAATGACTGCCCAATTGAATTTCTCCGGCAAGCGCAGTTCGAAACACAGCATAGGCCTCATCAAGATTGCCAAGCGTAAGGTATACATTCCCAATGCCATTAAGCGATATCACTTTGTTCTTCAAGGCAAAATCAGAATTTTTGCCACTGTATTGCTCGCAGTGCTGTAATGCACGGTAATGGTAAGTGGCTGCTTCTTCGTAAGCTCCAATCCTTCGGTAGTTTGTTCCTATCTGGTTGAGACAAAGTATGATTTCGATTTCGTCACCAATAGCTTCAGCTATAGACAGCGCCCGGTTGTGATATTCAATTGCCTGGATGTAGTTATCTGTTTCGCGGCTCAGGCTGCCCATTCTTCGGAATACTTTTATAGCCTCTGTTTTATTGTCGGTTTTAATATGGATTTCTGCCAATACGGAAAGTGAATCAATGCTTCTGCTTCCCTTTAAAATACTGTCTAACAGCAGCAAATCATCAGGTGTTCCTGTTTGTTGTACAGATTTGAATTCACAAGCTGCAGGTATAAATAATGATGAGCATGTTATCAGAATAAAAACTATTCTATTGATAAATAATTTGTTTGGCATGTTATAAAATCATTATATAAGCATTGTATATTTTCTGCAAAGTTAGCATGTATGTTCCATTTACATACCACAAAAAGAGGGTTTTTTACTATCAGGGTGAAAAAACCCTCTTTGGGGGGTAGCGTCGTTCAAATATCCCTATTTATCTTTGCTATCGAAAATTTTATGATTTTAATAAATAATAAATGTATAACAAATTAATTTTTAAACAGATGAAAACAAAACTTTCAACTTTATTGCTGTTTGCAATAATAGTCACTTCCTGCGGTGGCGGTGGAACCCAGCCGAAAGCGAGTGAAAATGCTAAAAAAACGGCAAAAGAAATAACAGCCATGGAGAAAAAACTACCTTTTGAACGCGGCAGCTACGTAGAAGTGACAAGCACGATGGGTATAGAATTGAAGAAGATCATCTATTTCGACAATTGGGGCGAATGGACGGCTACCGAAGAAAAAACAGAAATGACTATGATGGGATATACCCATATAAGCCATAATTTGGAAATTGCAAAAGGGAAAAAGCATTGGAAGATTGATATGGTTGAGAAAACAGGTACGTATTATGAACTCAAATACGAGGCAGCAGGGGGTATGGCAGCGGCTTTATCGGCTGCTATGGGTACTAAAACGGCTGACGGTACGGAGATAAAAGATTTAGGCGAAGAGGAACACCTTAGCTATATCTGCAAGAAAACATTGGTGAAATATATCCAGATGGATATGGAAATAACAACGCTCACTTACGGTAACCTTACTATGAAAATGGATGGAAAAATGGGAAGTATGGATGTTTCTTCTCAAGTTATATCCATAGATCTGAGCGCTCCGCCCGCTTCTATATTTGAAGTGCCGGAAGGTATTGAAATTGAAGAGCAAAACTTTTAACTTTCAATTGTTATTTAAAAATTTTTAGAAATTGTTTTGAATTTTAAAAATAATATATAAATATTTGTTTATCATAATGTTAGAGACATAATAATTTTCGATATGAAACAAATGTTTCTCGGTCGGCCAAAAGACCTGCAAGTGGATATGGATATCACCGGTATGCCAATGAAATTACCGGGCGACATAAAACCCGGTTGGGTACTCAGAAATGCTGATGTGACAATGACTATGGGTAGGGGCACCATGAAGATGATGACAATGACCGAAGGCAAATGCTTGGCTATTGAAGACGTGAAGGTTTTGGCCGGAACATTCAATTCCCATAAGATTACCCAAATTGTTGCTTGTACTGAGATGAATATAATTACTACTACACGAATCGTTTCATGGTATGCCCTCGGCATAGGAATTGTGAAAAACGAAACATACAACGATAAGGATAAGTTGCAAGGCAGTATGGAATTGATTGAATTAAAAGGCAATTAAAAATGGAAAAGAAAGAAGAAAATACCGAAGGGAAACAAACTGATGAACGCAAGGCTATTTATGCGCCTATGGAGGAAATCAAGTGTATTGAACGTGTATTTGTCGACTTAATAACAACCCGCGATGAACTTCAAAAAGTGTCAGAGGGAATGATTATAGTGAACAATGAATAATGATTAATGGATATCTCATAGTCTCTTAATCACTTAGCCATTAATACAGCATCATGCAAAAAATTATTTAGCGGTTGCATAAGTTTGTAGTAATGCGCTGCAGTTTCAATGTAGTCTCTACTGCAAACTTCTTTATTTGTAATAGGGCGATGTACGTAAAAGTGCTTTAATTTGAGAAATTCCGATGCAGGCGAGTCCTTATCAAATCCCTGAGGCACGCGGCTGAGTACATTTTCGTCGCGGCAAAGCGTGCCGAAACTTTCTTTAAAAGCCTTTTTGTTGATAATAGCCGAAAAGGCGCTCCAGTCATCTTCTATGGCTGCGCGTATGGTTTTGAGTACTTGAGGTGAGGGCATATATATGCCGCACGACACAAAGCAATTTCCAGGTTCTATATGCATATAATAGCCGGGCAGTTCGCTGCGGGTAGAGCCTGCCGCATTCATAATTACCCCGAAGTTGGTTTTGTACGGCGATTTATTGGTAGCAAACCGCGTATCGCGGGCTATGCGGAAAATACATTTTTTAGGATCGGCAAGAGCTATGCTTTTGTCGAATTTATTAATTTCGACAAGCATGGCAGCAGTTGTATCCAATACATTTTGCTTGGCGACTTCATATTCGGCCTTATGTTCATGAAACCATTCGCGGTAGTTATTTTCCGACAATTGTTTCAGAAAGTCAAGAGTTAATTTTTGAATCATCATTAAAAGATATTTTAAGGTTTTGCAGTAACTTCCAATTGTGGCAAGGGAATACGTAGCCCCACAGAAGCAAAGGTTTTATACACCTTTTCGTTTATTGAAAAATAAACATCCCAGTAGTCGGCCGAATTAACCCAGCTGCGCACAGTCAGCTCTACAACGCCATCGGCCACCTTATTGATTGCAACGAAGGGCGCAGCAGGGGTATCTAATATACGACTATCCTGAGCCATAAGCGATAAAATATGCGCTTTCGCTTTGTCATAATCATCGCCCTGGGCAATAGTAAAGTCCCAATTTACGCGGCGCAATGGTTCTTTAGAGTAGTTGTAAACCACACTTGATGATAAAGGGCCATTGGGGATATGAATAACCTTATTATCAGGAGTATTGAGAATGGTACTAAAAATACGGATTTCCGTTACTGTTCCGCTTTGTCCCTGTGTTTCAATAAAATCGCCAACACGATAAGGTCTAAAGAGCATAATCATTACTCCACCGGCGAAGTTCTGTAAGGTACCACTCAGCGCCATACCCAAGCCGAAACCGGCAGTAGCAATCAGGGCAAGAAACGAAGAGGTGTCGATGCCTATGGTACCCACTACAATAAGTACGAGCATGATAATCATTACCACATTAATTAAACTGAGCAGGAAGGAACGTAGCGAAGGTTCTACCTGACGTTTTTCCAATAACAGTTTGATTAGTTTACGGGCGCGGCGTATTAACCAGGAGCCAATCCACCAAATTAACAGAGCAAGCAGGAGTTTGCTTACGGCAGTTACGCCAATTTCAATACCTTTATTTATAAGTTCTTCAACTTGAACCCATGACAGATCGGA
>JAIRUB010000111.1 GCA_031254635.1 Prevotellaceae bacterium
CATGCGGCCTACGGCATCTTTAATATCAATGTTGCCGCTTTGCGTAGCCCTGCTGAGCGCGTACAAAAGCGCCATTACAATAGCTACTAGCAACAAACCAACTAATACGCCCACAAGAGCCAGCAGCGCTTTACTACTGATAACTTCATAAAACGATATCCCTGTCCAGGCAAATCCAAGGAAAAAGTTTACCAGGTTGCGGAAGGTGAAAAAATGCATCGGCATTTGCATATCGGCATCAGCACCTGCATCGCCCGAAGCATCGCTATTATCGCCCATACCGATAAAAGTCATAACTGTTTGAATAACGAAAATAACACTAAAAGGGATAGACATTCCCCACATGATTTTCAGATATAAATCCAAAGATGTCCACCAGAGTTCCATAAGGCAATTAATTTAATTGCCTACAAAGATACGAAATTATTATTACAAAAAATTATTTATTTCAAAATTTACGTTATCTTTACTTTAATAAAATAAAAAGCGGCTCGAAAGCCACTTCCCGATAAAGGGATATTCAGTAAAATCAAAAAAATCTTGCTAATGGTAAAACATTTAGGCAGAATTTTGACGGGCATACCATAGAGCCATTGTTTAATCAAATGGAAAACACAGTGCAAACGCAAAAAATTTGATCAAGAGCAGGAATAGAACCCATCATCGGACACTTGAAAACAGATTACAGATTGGTACAAAACTACCTGTTTGAGGAAGCTGTCATACAAATCAATGCATTTATGGCTGCAACTGCATGGAATTTGAAGAAATTTATGGAAATATTAAAGAAAAAATTTGTTCAACTCTTTTGGCCTATTTTTTTTCGGTGGATTTCCCTAAAATTTTATTGTGTCTGTCCGACAACCATCAGGGTGGGCTAAACAACGATATGTCGAAAATCTATTCGTAAGGAGCGACTAATTAAATCATGTCGGTTTTTCTACCTTTTTTCCGCTCGTTTGTCTTTGCTCCGTTATTTTTCAGTCCGTAAATCAGTTCTCCTTTCGAGCCTCCTTGTTGCGATATGCTGCTAACAACCTTCCCTTGTTAGCGTCTTGTATGAGTTCTCCCCGTATTTGCCATTCGGGAACTACGGGGATTTGACGGATAGTAATGGAATCCTTGTATACACACCCTAAAGAATCACTGACCAAGACTTGGTAGGTTTTATTGTAATAAATAATAAAATTCTGAGATGATGAGACCCCTTCGTCCCATTCATATTTTTCGTACTCTCCTTTCAATCCGAGCATCAAGATATCGCCCTCAATAAATACCGAGTCGCAAGTAAATATAATGCGATGTTTATTACAATGGTGTAGTTTGGCAAGGAATACTTCATCTATTCTGGATGGTGTATAGAGGGTTGATTTCCGCAGTGTAGTGGTATCCCTAAAAAGCCCAGCAATAAAGATATGTCCCTCTTTATCAAAAGTCATAGCCATAGGATACTCTTCAGAAGTTCCTCCCATTGTAACCACTTCTTGTATTTGTCCATCAATTCTATAAGAGGCGGTGAACACATCACAAAAAGCATTATTAATACCTATAGTATCCTTGTCGACTATTAAGGTGCCGGAATACAATCCTGTGGCAATAATGTGCTTCCCGGGGTGATATGCCACACTCAATAAATTATCATAGCTTGTACTTCCTATTTGTTTTATCCATGCTATACCGTCAGTGTGGATTGCCGCAAGGAACATATCCTGATTACCATAAGAAGTTAATCCGCTCGGAACATTGCTTGGCAAGCTAGGAATTATACCAATAATATTTGGCAACTGAAGTTTTTTTGTTGAAAAAATATTAATATTAAGAAAATTAGAAAAATTTCCTCCCAATATTAACAGTCCTTCCTCGGTAGCAGTCAGGCTGGTTATTTCCGCGTTTGCGGCCTCTAAAACACTGTAGACATCATCTATATTGCCATACTCGTCAAAACGGGCGGTAAAAATAACTGCTGCTCCTTCCTGTACAGGTGTAAGCATAGTTCCGTTAATATCTGTTGGCGCATTGCAAATACCGGCAATCCACAGATTGTTACCATGATGGCATAAGGCTGTAATCCGATTTTCTCCGTACTCGCTGTAAAACTGTTGTGCCCATAATGTTTGACCAAGAGAGTCAAGGCAAATTACCATAGCATTAGCTATAGAAGTGGCATCCAGAGAAAAGTCCTCACCCTCTAATTGGCGGGAAAAATAGCCGGCAAAATAAATATTGCCGATACTATCAGTAGTAATAGCCTTAATGTAGTCGTTACGCACAGCGCCGAAAGATTTAACCCATTTAGCATCTCCTTCGGGAGAGTACGCTCCTATAAAGAGATTGATTCTTCTTTTACCGGTAGTTAAGCCGCCAAAGTCAGCATTCTTCCCGGATACCCCGGCAATAATAATATCTCCCAATGGAGAAAGTGTCATTGCCGTAGGATAGTCATCATTAATGCCTCCGGCCGACTTAGCCCATTTCGGCAGTCCGTCCGGGTCGAATTTGGCAATAAAAATATCTTGTCCTCCATAAGGGGGTAGGGTTAAATGTTCGAAGCGAATAGTGTCGGCATAACTTCCCGATAAAAAAACATTACCTGCCGTATCACAGACTGCTGCGCATACATGATTATCCTGCGCTCCGGAGGCTTGTATGGCCCAATGCCAACGCAATTGCTGCGCCTGAGCAGGGATGTACAGTGCTAAAAGGAAAAATAGCAACAAGGTAAAAGGTAAATCCCGTAACTTATAACTTGTCACTCGCAACTTGTTAGTTTGATTATTTATTGATTTGTTCATTTGCTAATTCATTTTTAATTCTCAACTCTTAATGAATACCCACGTTAACGGCCCGTTTAAGGTGTGTAGCTGGAGGATGTACTGTCCCTGCGGCAGGTTGGTGATGTTAATTTGTATGGCCGTTTCGTTGCCCGGGCGCGTGGTTTCGTTATATATAGAAGTGCCGCTGATGTCAATAATACGATAGAAAGTGATACCTGAAGGAACGATTACATTCAATACATAATCGGCAGGATTGGGGTAGAGTATAATCGAGTTATTGTCGTTCTCATCAATGACTATGGAATATTCAAAGGAGGCTTCACAGCCGGTTTGCTTACCGGTGAGCGTTAATACAGCCGTGTAGCTTCCCGATGCAGCATAGTGGTGCAGCGAGATGGAACGGTAGTCGGAGGGTGAACTGTCGCCGAAATCTAAATTATAATAAAAAAGATTGGCGGCATAATTCTCAATATCGAAAATCACATCCTTGCCTGAAGCTATAATCGTTATTTCCGGCGTTTCCACAGGAATTATTGATACAGTTACGCTATCGGTAAGCGTAAGGCAGCTATTGCCCGCCTGTGCAATATATACCGTTGTTTTTTCAGGATATACCAAATTGCCTTCTATAAATGTCAGTTCGCCATAATCGTTACGTTCAAACCACTGTACCGGTACATTAGAAGTAGCGTTTAAGTACAAATGTGTGCGTGCACAATGGAAAACATCGTGATGCTCCAACAAGAGCGTCGGTGCAATTTCAACATTAATAGTTACGGTATCGTATGCCGACTCAGCATTACACTGTTGTCCTTCGGCCATCAGGATGTAAGCAGTCGTTGTTGCAGGTTGAAGCAAGGTGTCTTTGAATGGTACAAAAGGATTTGCCGTATTAGCTTCCCGCCAGAAAAAGTCTCCTTCACCAACAGCGGAAAGTTGTACTGTTTGTCCCAGGCAGATAGTGGTATCGCGCGTGATACTGTGAACCACCGGAAAAGGCATGGTATTGGTTACATAATAAGCTGTCTGTAACATATCGCTCCCGCCTTCGCTGTAAGTGTAGGCTGTTTCTACGGTTACAAATACAGGAAAACTGTAATAGGGTACATACCACAGGTACTTTTCTATAGTTACCGTAGTAGTATTAAAACTGGTTTCTACATAACTGTCGATGGTTTTGATGCGGGTCGCATTACAAAGAAGACGCCCATCGGGGAGGATAATGTCACCCTGTCCGTCAACTTCAAGCACATAGCTGCCATCAATCATGGATGTGATACCGGAACGGGTATAGAGACCTGTAGCATGATAAGTTGTAGAGTCGCGCCGTCCGGCCACAAGTGGGTAAGGTAATTTATTACAGGGCTCAAGAAGGTTTACAATTTTACGATTATTTTCCCAGCCAAAAAAATAATTCCCTTGAGTGTGGGCTATAAAGTGAAAGGTGTTGGGGCCTTCTATAAGGTCTGTTTGATTACCAACAGCTTGAGTGGTGCTAATAATTCTTATATCAAGGGTGTCGAGTTGACTGAAGTCCCACAATAGATTACTTCCACCCGAAGAAAGTTCAGGGAAAGATACAATTTGCACGGTGTCGGGCGGTGGGGAAATCCCTGTTTGATGGACAAAATACCAGCGCGGTTGAGCCCTGCTATTAATAACCAACACAAGGCCTAAGCAAACTAAGAATAGCGACTTTTTCATAAGGTCAAAGGTCTACAAATGAATAATCAACAAATATAAGATTTTTTTTTATAAAAACAAAATTTGAAATTATTTTTATTTTTTTATAAAAAATAATTACTATCTTAGCAGTTCCAAACCATAGCATTTATACTATGAAAAGACCTTTGTTTCCCTCAATTTATTGTTTATTATTGCTTTATTGGACTTTCCCCTTGCTTATGGCGCAGGATGCCGTGCCGAATTTATTATCTTCGCAAACCCGTGATTTTTTCCATACGGTATCGCATTACACCGGTACCGTGAATATGTCTATTCCTTTGTACGTGTACAAAGACCGAGATTTTGAAATTCCCATCAGTTTATCCTATAATGCTTCGGGGTTTATTCCTTCAAAGCGCGAAGGCCCTGTGGGCCTGAACTGGGCTTTAAATGCCGGCGGCGCAGTAGTACGCAAGGTCAACGGTCTGCCCGATGATTCTAATGGAAAAAAGCAAAATGGAGAAAGAGTCTCTCCAATGGGATTATGGACAGGCATTAAAGAGAATAAGATGGCAAACCTGAATAAACAGGATATTTTTACATTAACAGTGGGAGAAGAAAGAGATGGTGTATGGGCTACGGGTAGCGATGTGGAACTATCGCCCGACGAGTTTAGCTTTGTAGCCCCCGGATTGAGCGGCTGGTTCTTTATTAACTTCGATGGAACAATAAAGTGCGGCGGCGACCGGCCCTTTGTGGTTAACTTAGACGGCATGGGCAAACAGCCGGCTAAGGGGACAACGGTAGTATATTCCACCATTTTAATTACTGCTGATAATGGTTATAATTATGTATTTGGAGGAGATAACGCCGAAAAAGAATACTCAATTCATTATCCGAAAGAAACTACCGACTCTATAGCTGTGCTTACTGCCTGGCACTTGAAAAGAATTGTGGCGCCAAACGGTAGAACAGTAGAATATAACTATAGACCCTTTAACCGGAAAAACGATTATTTGTATAATGTGTTGATTGAGCAGGAAGGAGAAGCAGAAAGTACCGGTTATAATTCTTTTATAGCTGTTCATCCTCCGAAAGGAATAGCGGTATTAAAAAATATCAGCAAGACGGTGTATTTGGATAATATTACCATAGATTCCACGGTTATTCAATGTTCTTATTCGGAAAAAGATTTTCAGTTTTACGGAGGCCTCTCTCCCAATGTTTTTTATGGGCCAATTGATCTTAAATTAGATAGAATTACTGTGGCGAATAATCAGAAAGAAATAACCCGATTTCTATTTAGCTTCAACTATTCCGGTTCTGCCATAAAAGAATATCCTCGACTATTCTTAAGCACAGTGTCGGAGCAAGGGCTTTTATCATATGTTTTTGATTATTATAGTCAGCAAGTCTACCCTGATCCAAGCACCTGCAACATAGACTATTGGGGGTTTTTGACAAGTCAATTGGCTCAAGCATCGCTAATCCCTGAGGCGACGTTTAACTGGAGTGATTTCACTTATACAGGGTCGGAGCGTAGTCCTGACAGTACTTATTTCCAGCTTGGTTTATTAAAAAGCATTTCTTATCCCACTAAGGGGAAAACGACCTTTTTTTATGAACCGAATAAATATACCCGGCGGTTAGAACGGCGTAATAGTGGTAATTACTTTCCTGCCTTATACGCAATAAACGGATTTACCGGAGGCGCGCGGATTTTAGCAGTGGAAAACACCAACGGGGCAACTATCCAGCGAACAAGCTACAGTTATCCGGCAGGTGGTATCTTAATGAACTGGCCAACATATTATCGTACTTATTTGCAAGATACTTGGCTTGCTTGGTTTGATGTTCGAAAATTCTTTGCACAGTCTTACTCTTATGCCGTAAATCATTATCCGGGAGAACCCTTTATTCATTATCCTGAAGTGATAGAAACAAAGAGCAGTGGAGAGGGCTATGTTCATTATAAATACACTAATTACCTGGACAGGCCTGATATTGCAGATTTTCGCCGTAAAACTCATGCCAACACCGATGGACTGTCGAGTTTGACTATGTGGACGAATCTGCAGGTCTTGTATAGCAGCCGTTATTTTGAACGGGGCCTGCTTACGGACAGGCTCGTTTACAATGCCTCCAATCAGTTGGTGGAAAAAAGCCATTTTGAGTATTCCGGAATTGCTGATTATCCCGACAAATGGATTGCCGGATTATCAATGGGGTATTTCCAGGTTTATTCCTATAAAATATACCATTGCCCCATAGGAATTAAAACTGAAACGCACAGCCAATACCTTAATGGAGAAGCGGTGACTACAACTGTAAATTATACTTATAATACCACTTGGAATAACGCCTATCCTGCTACCCAGACTACTACCGGCGGCGATGGAACACAAATAAAAACCCTTTACCACTACATAGACGGTCCGCGCGATAATGCCCCCTACGCCGCCATGCGGGCAAAGAACATACGCAATATCCCCGTAGAAACCATCACTTATAAAAACGACGCTGTTGTGGCTGCCTCCTTAATTAATTTCCGGCCATTCCCGGAAATATCGAGTAACCGCTGGAACATCTATCCCTCGGAAGTCTTGGCTTTGGAAACAACTGCCCCGATTACCGACTACGATACGGAAACTATTGACAGTCGTTTGAAAGTTAAGATGACCTGTGAACGGTACGACGACTTTGGCAATGTCTTGCAACAACGCGATGAAGACGGCATTACGGTAAGCTATCTTTGGTCTTACAACGGGCTGCATAAATTAGCCGAGGCAGTAGGCGCTACTTACCAGGAGGTGCAAGCAGCGGTTGGAAATATGAACCTTGCACCGGAAGTGCCCGATGCCGCCTATCTCAACAATATGCAGCTTTTACGCAACTCACTACCTCAGGCGCTGATAACAAACTACACCTACAAGCCCCTGGTAGGCCTGACCTCCCAAACGGGGCCAAACGGACTGATTACCTATTATGAATACGATGAATTGAACCGCTTGAAAACAGTACGCGACCATGAGCGGAATGTTGTAAAGGAATATGGCTATTATTATCATGAGCAAAATAACTAACCGGATAAGGAAATATACCATGAAAAAAATAATATCCTCTTTCGTTTTATTGTTAGCCTGTTTCTCTGTAGCCCAATCGCAAAGTTATATTTTTGAATATCATATTGATTTTAATTTTAAATCCGGTGATGGTTGTCGTTTTTATTGGGATTATATGATACTCACTACTCAAAGCGGCCGGACAATAAAAATTGAAAACCCTACAAATCCAAGTAAGGTATTATTATATCAAGCCTATGGAATTCATCCGGTCAAAGGGAAGAAAGATATACCGGTTATTCACCATAGTGGATATGAGGCGCCTTGTGCAGACGGTAGTGGTGGAGTTCCGCCTGCCACTCCACCAAACAATGGTTTGCCATATTATGACCATGAACAACTTGAAGACCTCTTGTGTTACTATGAAACTTCCGCTTACAGCGGCCCTGTCAAGAAAATAGTATTTACCCAACTGGTAAGGCAAACTTGGAATCATGTTGTTTTTGGAACTGGATTTTGGGATACTGCCTGTAAATCCGATAAAAATATCTATGAAACTAATGTGGAAAAACACAGTTTTGATATTAAGTTAAACAATAGTCATTTCCCCTGCTTGGCTTTTAGCACAAATACTATTACTCCGTATTATTTCCGGATGAAGCCCAACATCACCATTAGGGCAAATAATAATACTGTAAGCGCCAACTTAGATTTTTCCACCCTTACGCAATTTTCTTCAGTAGATGGATTTCCTGCAGTTGTTTATCGTTGGCAATACGGTTTTAAACAGGGAAATGATACCACCTGGCATGAGTTTCCGGCAGCTTATCAAGGCAAGGCTAATTTTTCGGCTAACGGACCCGACATTTTAGGAGAATCTTTGTTCTTAGCGAATGCCGGAAAAACTATGTATGTCCGGATGTTTTTCAATCCCTTGGAAAGCAATAACAGGCTTACCTTTGATTTGACTGGACCGCCTCTGAAGCCTGGCAGTATTAAGCCCAGCGACACCATAAATATGTTTATGCCCGGTACAGTGCCGGGTCATATATTGAGTACGGAACCGGCTTCCGGAGGCTCTGGCACCTATACCTATACATGGGAAATGGCCCCAATGGTGAGTGGAACTACGAGCTTTGTGACGGTTGCAAGCGGTTCTCCGGAGCATTATAAGCCGCCAGCGCTAACACAATCATCTTCCTTCCGGCGAACGGTATATGACGGACGTCACAGCCTAAGTACCTCCTCAGTAGATTTTATAATAATGAGCGAATTAACCTCGGGAAGCATTAGTTTAGCGGCTGGGGCCCCTGCAGCAATTTTGGCAGGAAAGCAACCCGGATTAATAGTGTCATCGGCTACTCCTACCGGCTGCTATGAAAATTATACTTACAGTTGGCAATATTCTACAGACAATGGAAATTCCTGGGATGATGCTCCCGGTATCAACGATATGGCTAAATACCAGCCCGACACACTGGGTGTGACTACCTGTTTCCACCGCTTAGTTTATGCAACTTGTCTGAATAATTCGGCAGTAGCCATCAGCAATGAGGTCTGCATCACAGTGTATCCGCCTGTGTCGGTTGAATTGATTGACCCTCTTGAAGAGGAGGTCTTTGTCCAAAACAGTAATACTTCCCCCCCATTGCAAGCAGTGGCTTCCGGAGGGGACGGCAATTACAGCTATCAATGGACATCGTCCACTGACAACCTTCACTGGACTGCAGTTGGCAGTAACACTGATACTTACTATCCTGATGTGAGCACTGCAGGCACTTATTATTACCGCTGTGCCGTAAGCAGTTTTCATTCTTTCGCTGTTTCGCGGACGATAAAAAAGATGGTGTATCCCTATATGAAAGGCGGAATCATAGGTCGAGGACAGGAAATTATTGAGCAACACAGACCCGATGCCTTTGTCAGCTTTGTAGAAGCCGATTCTCTTTATTGCTCCGGAGCAGTATATCAATGGGAATATACTGACTCGCCTGATAATAATGGGCATAATGTATGGACGGTAATAACAGGGGCTACAGCCTCTACCTGCCAACCTGATACGCTGACTGTTACCACCCTGTATCGCAGGGGCGCCGATTGCGGCGGTAATATGGAATATTCCAATGAACTTACCGTAACCGTTTATCCGCCACTTCTTGCCGTTCCTCATCTTAACGATAATCCTGATTACTGTGACCTGCCGGTGCAGTTGGTACATGCCGGCAACGCGCCGCAGCCGATTTATGCAAGGGCAACGGGTGGAAACGGGATATATGACTGCCAATGGGAACAAAGAGCGCTTTGCGATACCTGTTCACACTGGGTACCCGTAGAAACACACAGGGATGGTATTACTCTCCTTTTTATTGACGGTTTAAACGGAAGCACCTATACCCCGCCACCCTTGCAGGATACTACCTTCTACCGCTGCAAAATAAGCAGTTTGAACCAAACAGTATATAGCGAAACCATCACTGTATTTGTATATACCAGCCTTATAGCGGGAACTATAGGTGATGACCAGCATGTGTTGCCCGGACAAACTCCTGCCTTATTAACCAACATATCATCGCCTTCCGGTGGAATGTGTACCAACTACCGTTACCAGTGGCAGTATAAAACCTTCTTTGGCAAATGGACAAATATTGACGGTGCCGACTCCCTTAACTACCAACCGGGCATTTTGACCCGGGCAAGCTGGTTCCGCCGGCAGGCCAGGTTAGCCTGTATGGCGGGAGAGCCGGAACTGGAATGGTCGAATGAGGTTTGCATAGTCATTTCTGGCCAAATTGAAGCCGACCAGTTGATTGCTAAAGGCGGACAGCTAAATCCACTATTCGGAATTTACCAGGCAACAGATGAGCCCATTAATTACCAGTGGCAGGATTCTACTGCCGGTGTGTGGAGCAATATTCCCGGAGCAAACGAAAGTTATTTCCTGCCTGCAGGTATTAATAACATTCCGGGCTCTTATTACTACCGCCGGTTAATCATTACGCTCAACGAGGTATTTTACAGCAATGTGGTAAATATTACGGTGACAGAGGGTCCCGCCGGCTTGGACTATTACGATACCACCGGCGATTATCCGGTAAATTACACCGTGCTATGCGCCCCCTTTACTGCTGTGCAGAATGTAGCGGATATGAGCCTTACGCAGCAGAAACAGGCTTCGGTAATTAATTATACCGACGGCTTGGGGCGCCCGCTGCAAACTGTGTTGCCCATGCACACCCCCGAAGGCAAGGATCTGGTACAGTGGAGCACCTACGATGAGATGGGGCGCGAACACCGCAGCTACCTGCCCTACGCCAAAACCCCCGCAGCCGGAAAGGCAGGAGGATTTACGCCCATAGCCGATGCCATTGCAGCACAGCAACAATACTATCAACAGTTGCACGGAACTAAGGGAGAAAGAACCTTCAGTGAAATAACTTATGAAACCTCACCGCTAAGCAGGGTCGCCCAACAGATGGGACCCGGCAAGGCATGGGTAGATGCTATCCGTTCGGTAAGCTATGATTACCGAACCAATACCCAAGCCATAGGCAGTTGGAAAGTAGTAGCCAGCGGCGCTTACCAGCCTCTTATCTACCTCCCCGGCACCTTGGTTATTACTGATGTAAACAATGAAAACAATGTAACGGCAAGTGTGTATAAAGACAGGCAGGGAAGACTTATTATGGAGGAAGAGGGCGAACAGCAAACCCGTTATGTGTATGATGTTTTTGACCGTAAAACCGTAGTCTTGCCGCCCGGCATTCCGGCGCCAGACGAAAATACCTGCTTTATGTACCGCTACGACAAGCGCGGACGCCTTACGGGCACAAAGACACCGGGCGCCGGATGGGTATATGCCGTGTATGACAAAAACAACCGCAGGGTAATGAGCCAGGATGCCAACCAACGGGAAGTTAAACGCTGGACCCTCCAACGCTACGACCGGCTCAACCGACCGGCGCGTACATTGGAGCTACAGTTTACCCTGGACTTTACACAGGAAGGCATGCAGGAAAGATATAATAACTCCGCAGCATTGCCTTATACCGACAGCACCCTGCTCTCAGAAGTCTTCTATGA
>JAIRUB010000212.1 GCA_031254635.1 Prevotellaceae bacterium
AAAATTGAAAACGCTTTTACATCTTCAATTTTCAATTTTCAATTTTCAACTCGTCTTACAGACCCAATCATGCGTATATACTTCACAGTATATACTCTATTTTCTCGCTCGAGATCATCAATTGTTTATATTAATGTCTCTTTATTGTTTGTTTGTAACTACACCCTAAAATGTAGTCACCTTTACCTCTTATATCTCTCTCCATTACGTCAATGAACTCTCCGTTTTTTGTCTATTTTTTGACAAACGGGGTGCAAAGATAGGTAGAATTTTTTGAACTGCAAACTTTTCCTACGTTTTTTTCTAAAAAAAGATGTTAAATATTTAACAATCAATCGTTAATAATTGTAAAGCGTAAGGCGATTTATTTTAGGTAAAAGGCAGAAAAGGTAAAAGGTGTGGGCTACGAGGTTCTCGGTGTTGAGGTGTCAAGTATCAAGTATCAGGATATGAGATTATGCGATTTGCGATTGTTGTCAGCCGTAATTGACTTCGTCGTTCGTAATTTTTAATTATTAGTATTACCGGCAGGTGGTCGCTAACTCCGCCGAGGTATTTCATGCCGTCGTAAGTGCGGAAAGGGCGTTTACCGTGATATTTTTTATCGTCTTCCAATAAAAAATCAGTTTTGAACACATAAGCATTTTTGTAGCGAAGTCCATTGTCATGCAGCAGCATATTTCCCGAAACAAAGAAAAGATCAATCAATTCCCATTCGGTTTTGTATTTGTAAGAGCCTTCGCCTTGCTTGGATAGGGGTAGCATTAGGTTATATAGCTTGTTGCTCATAATTAATGTGTCGGGCGGAAGCGCTTCCAAGCCTTTAACTATTGGTATGCTTTCAGGGCTGTCGTTGAAGTCGCCCATTACAATAATATTGGCGGAAGAGTTGATGCTGAAAATTGAATCGCATATTGATTTGGCTTTGTTTGCAGCAGCCATACGTCTGGCTTGCGATTGTTGGAAGTTGCCTGCTTTCGATGGCCAGTGGTTCACCAAAACATGCAGGGTATCGCGACTGTCGAGTACGCCTTTGGCATAAAGAATTTCGCGGGTTTGATTACTGCCGGAAGGGAAGACAACTTGGTAAAAGCGCCGCTGCAGCAATTTAAAACGATCGTTGCGGAAAAGCAAAGCTACATCAATACCTCGCGGATCGGGCGAGTCGTGATGTACGATGGTGTAGCCTATCTTGGCTAAGGGGGTTTGCTCTACGAGTTGTTTCAGCACCAGATAATTTTCCACTTCAGCTAATCCAACCAGTACAGGAGCATCGCCTTCGCCTGCTGCAATAATCGTTTTAGCAATGGCGCTACGTTTTTTTGCCAAGCGTTGCCAGGTCCATCGCTTGTTGCCGGTGGGCGTAAATTCGTCATCCTGGGTATTAGGATCATCAATTGGATCGAAGAAATTTTCAACATTATAAAACATCAGTTTCGCTTCCTGCCCTTGCAGCGCACAGGAAAGCAAAAATGCAACTAAGAGTGGTATTAGCTTTTTCAATTACGAATTACGAATTAGAAATTACGAATTAGGAGTGTTTATTTGTCGTGAAGAGTAAAGCGAATTATGAATTAAAAGTTATAAAGTTATTGAATTTTTAAATTATTAAATCTTTGAATTGTGAAACCTTTTACCTTTTCACCCTTCACCTTAATTATTCAACAATAAGGTTCCAGCCCAACTTATCTTCCACTTCGCCTTCTTGTATGCCGCGGAGGCGCTCGTAAAGTTGCGTACTGATTTTCCCGGCTCTGCCATCTTTGCAATATTCGTACACTTTTCCGGTTTCGCGGTCGGTGATGCTGCCTATGGGTGAAATAACAGCAGCAGTACCGCAAGCGCCAACTTCATCAAAGGTACTGAGTTCTTCAACAGGTACCGAACGCAGTTCCACCTTCAAGCCCATGTCGGCGGCCAGTTCGCGCAGGCTCATATTGGTAATGGAACGCAGAATAGATTGTGAGTCGGGGGTAACGTAAGTGTTGTTTTTAATACCGAAGAAATTAGCAGGCCCGGCCTCGTCAATATATTTCTTTTCTTTGGCATCAAGGAAAAGCACCGAGGCAAAGCCTTCTTTTTGCCCACGATCGATGGCTGCCAATGAAGCTGCGTAGTTACCGCCTACTTTAAAAGTTCCGGTGCCCAATGGAGCAGCTCTATCGTAGTCGCGCACGATTTGCACTTTGATAGGCTTAAATCCTTCTTTGAAATAAGGGCCTACGGGGGTAACAAATACTACGAACATATAATCGGCTGAAGCCTTTACGCCTACTTGCGGGCCAACGCCAATCAGCATCGGGCGAAGGTATAAAGAAGCACCTTCGCCGTAAGGCGGAACAAAGCGTTCGTTGAGTTTTACAACCTTTTTACAGGCTTCTATAAATAAATCGACCGGCACCGGCTGCATCATCACGCCTTTGGCTGATAATACAAGGCGCTTAGCGTTTTCATCGGGGCGGAACAGCCGCACCTTGCCGTCGCTGCCACGGAAAGCTTTCATTCCTTCAAAAGCCTCCTGCCCATAGTGTAGGCAGGACGAGGCCATGTGCATATTTATATTCTCGTCGGTGCTGACTTCCAAATCACCCCATTGTCCATTTTTGAAGTAACAACGGACGTTATAATCTGTTTTCAAGTACCCAAATGGTAACGATTTCCAATCAATATTGTTCATATACTTTTAATTTTAATGTTAAATGCGAAGATAGGTATTATTTTGTAAATTTACAAGTTGTTTAAAAAAAAACTTTCCGGCTCAAAAAAAATATTTACCTTTGCAGTCCCAAAAGGATTCCTTAAAAGCTAAGGGTGCAATGGGATTAAGTTATAAATACTTGATTGAGTAACACTTATTAACTTGTTGATTAATGAAAACAATTGAATTAAAAGGAACTGTCCGCACATCCTTAACCAAAGTTGCGGTAAAACAATTGCGTAAAAACGCTGAAGTACCCTGTGTATTGTATGGTGAAAAAGGTGAAAATCTGCATTTTGCAGTAGTAGAGCGCGATTTAAAGAATTTGGTATATACCCCAAATGCTTATTTGGTGAAATTATCTCTTGACGGCAAGGTGCATACTGCTGTTATGCGTGAAATTCAATTCCATCCGGTAACCGATCGTATTTTGCATATTGATTTTTATCCGGTACAGGAAGGCCGTCCGGTAGCTATTGATGTGCCGGTAATTATTGAAGGTAACTCGGAAGGCGTACGTGCCGGAGGTAAATTACACGTAGTAACCCGTCGTCTGAAAATTTCGGCCTTGCCTAAAGATTTGCCCGATAGCCTTCAGGTTGATATTTCTAATCTTCAATTAGGTAAAACTATCGTAGTCGGCGATTTAAGCTACCCTAATGTAAACATCATTACGCCCAAAGCAACTATTGTTTGTGCAGTGAAGGTTACTCGTGCAGCTGTTCAACAAACTGCTGCTGCCGATGCTACCGCCCCTGCCGCCGCTGCTCCTGCTGCCGCTCCTGAAGCTAAGAAAAAATAATGTCATTTTTAATTGTAGGCCTGGGGAATATCGGCGCTGAATATGCCGGTACCCGCCATAATATAGGATTTTCTGTGTTGGATGCCTGGGCTAAGGCATCCAATGCTGTTTTTACCGATGCCCGCTACGGCGCCCGTGCCGAACTGCGCATCAAAGGAAAGACCTTTATCCTTATAAAACCTTCGACTTATATGAATTTAAGCGGTAAGGCGGTGAATTATTGGTTACAGGCCGAAAAAATTCCTATAGAACAACTCTTGGTAATTGTTGATGACCTTGCGCTTCCCTTAGGCACCATACGTATGCGTAAGCAGGGGAGCGACGGAGGGCATAACGGCCTCTACCATATTAATGAAATCTTACAGCACCAGAACTATGCGCGCCTGCGTGTAGGCATTGGCAATGAATTTTCGAAGGGGCAACAGGTTGACTACGTACTTGGCGAATGGAGCGAGGAAGAAAAGAAAATTCTACCGGCCTTGTTGGAGCGCGTGTCCGATGCCGCCAAAACTTTCGGCTTGGTGGGCATCGACAGGGCGATGAATACCTATAACACGAAAGAAGCGAAGCGTGAAGAGTAAAGAGTAAAGCGATTTTTTTGGTAAAAGGTTAATTTAAAGATTTAAGAATTTAAAAATTCAAAAAGAAAAACCTTATTATCACCTTATTCTCCCTAACAAAACAACCTTAGTAGCAGAAAATTTCACGACAATATCTCGCGCGAAGAACAATGTAAATAGATGTTGTGTCGGTTACTCGCGCGAAAAGTATTAGGATATGCGATTTTTAGTTTACGGTTTACAAGTTAATTGTTAACCTCGCACCGAGAACCTAGTACCCG
>JAIRUB010000031.1 GCA_031254635.1 Prevotellaceae bacterium
TTAAGGTTTCACGCAACGGCGGCAGTAACCCCGCAGAAAAGGTAGTGCGGAATTGAAACATTATCGCCCGCAACAAAAGTAGTAAAAGCCGCCGCTGCGCCAAGCCGCCACCACGTTATCTGTGTGCAAAAAGACTTTTTAGACAACCTCCATTAATTAACCATGAAAAAACATTTTTTCATCATTGGTGTTTGCGTAATTGGCGGCGGGAAATGGCAATAATTGATATTAAAACAATGCTATATGCAAATAAAATCCCTCACAAAAATAGACTTCAACACAATTTTCAAGGCTTTCAATCAGGTCTTTGCCGCATTCGACAGCAACGAAATAGTGTCGTTTACCCTTAACGGAATCGGGAATTTCAACGGAATACCAACGGCTTATGACACAGGAACACTGAAAGAATACAGGGGAAAGGGCTTGGCCACCCAAATTTTTGAATATTCTATCCCTTATTTAAAAGAAATGAATATTCAACAATACCTGTTAGAAGTATTGCAACACAACACAAAAGCTGTTTCTGATTTTTGGGATTTTCATCCTTCCTGGCAAAATAGTTTTGAATCTATCGAAAGAGCAGCCGAAAATTTTGTCGGATTGGGTGTGTTTATTGAAAAAAAACTTGTAGGCTATTTGAAATGATTAAAAAAATATAAACCATTATGCAAAAAATTAAAATTTATCAAGTGGACGCTTTTACTGATAAATTATTTTCGGGAAATCCTGCCGCAGTTTGTATCTTGGACTCTTGGCTAAGCGATGAGTTAATGCACGCTATCGGGAACGAAAATAATTTGGCGGAAACTGCATTTGTTGTGCCTAAGGGGCAGGATTTTGAAATCCGATGGTTCACCCCAACCGTAGAGGTTGATTTGTGCGGCCATGCCACGCTCGCTTCGGCGTTTGTGCTGTTCAACATACTCAATTATTCCGGCCCTGTTATTAAATTTCATTCTCTGAGAAGCGGATGCCTGTCCGTCGAAAAAAAAGAAACTATGCTTTTTTTAGACTTCCCGACTGATAAAATAGAAAGGATAACAGATGAACAGCAGAACGCAGCAATAGAAAAATGTATCGGAATTAAACCAATAGCGCTGTACAAGGGAAAAACAGATTACATGGCGGTAATTGACAACGAAAGTTTGCTACAAAACCTGCAACCCGATTTTGCAGAAGTCGGCAAATTGCTGGCACGGGGATTGATTGTTACGGCGAAGGGCGATGCTGTGGATTTTGTGTCGTGCTTCTTTGGCCCTCAG
Organism: Prevotellaceae bacterium; assembly: GCA_031254635.1. GTDB lineage: Bacteria > Bacteroidota > Bacteroidia > Bacteroidales > UBA932 > UBA932. The sequence goes on from JAIRUB010000031.1 coordinate 1,263, forward strand.
TCAGGAATCGACGAAGACCCCGTAACAGGTTCCGCACACACTACCCTGCTGCCCTTCTGGACAAAAAAATTAAATAAAGACAAATTAATAGCCCGTCAAATATCAAAACGAGGAGGACTGTTAATGTGCGAATTAAAAAATGACAGGTGCATAATAGGAGGAGAGGCCCGATTATATTTAATAGGAGAAATAAATTTATATTGAGATGAAAATACTTGCAATAGAAAAGGAAGTAGAAGGTGTTAGCTGGGATAATACAGATGATTTATTAGCGCAGGAAGCCCAACATGTTTTCCAATTATATCTTTCGGATAAATTAAGAGAGATTTATTTTACCGAAGACAAAAATGCTGTTTTAATATTAGAAACAGAAAATAAAACAACGGCGAAAAAACTACTGAATGCCCTGCCACTAGTAAAGTTCGGAAAGATAAGATTTGAGCTAATGGAGCTGAGGCCTTATACCGGTTATGAGAGAATAATGAAGTTTAGTTAAAGTCAATTTTTTAATTTGATTTTCCTAAAAAACACAATATTCCGAAAAAGGTTGTATCTTTGCAAAATGTTAAATATCAAGAAATGTATATAGATAATTACAAAAACACATTAATGCAGTTATGTGTTCAAAACAAAGTAAAATCGCTATATGTATTCGGCTCTGTGATAACAGAACATTTTGATAACAATAGCGATATTGATTTAATTGTTGATATTGATGCTGCAAGTCCGCTGGAATACGCCGATTGTTATTTTAATTTAAAATTTGCATTGCAGGATTTATTCAATCGTCCTATTGATTTGCTTGAAAATAAAGCTGTTAAAAACAAATATTTACGTCAAGAAATTGATAGATCCAAACAATTGATTTATGCCGGAGAATAAAGACATAAAAATTTTTCTATCAGATATCGAAAGATCAATCGATGAAATATTTGATTTTTTGCCTGAAAAACGAGATTTTTTCAAATTTCAAAAGGACATAAAAACCCGAAAGGCGGTTGAACGAAATATTGAAATCATAGGAGAAGCGATGAACAGAATTTTAAAAATTGACCCGCAATTTCCAATAGATACTTCACGCAAGATTGTTGACACAAGAAATCGTATTATACACGGTTATGACAGCGTTTCAGAGGATGTTCTGTGGTTGATAATTGTCAATTACCTGCCTTCTCTTGAAAAGCAGGTAAAAGAATTATTGGAAAAATAAAGCTTCGTTCTTCTGTTTTATTTCAGCTGAAATATTACAGGGAAGGTATATTTTACACGCGCGGGTTTGCCATAATGTTTCCCCGGTACCCACTTAGGCGACATAGAGATTACGCGAACAGCTTCCCTGTCAAGCGTTGGATCAACCCCACGGAGTATTTTCACATCAACTACATTTCCTTGAGTATTTACTACAAAGGAGCAGATTACGCGGCCTTGAATTCTATTATCTATCGCAACATCAGGGTAAGTCATGTTTTTAAGTACCCACTTGGTAAACTCATTTTCATCACCGCTCATAAATTTAGGCTTTTCATCTACTGCTACAACAGGAATGTCATCATCTATAATTGGCTCGTCGGTATAAGTTGCCGCACGATAGGTATAGGTGGTATATCCTTCTCCGGGGATAGGCTCTGTAGGAACTATTACAGAGGGGACATCTACACCATCATCAACAAGCAGAAAATTATCAATAATCATGGGTGGAGCAACCGACGGCTGTGGTGGCTCGGGCATAGTGGGTGGTATGAATACGTCAACTATGTCAGGATTAACCGGCGCTATTACAGAAATCGTCTTGTCGTGAGTTTTCCATTCAAATGACATAAAAACTAGCAACAAGGCTACGATTAATCCGATTTCACGAAACAACATTCTTTTGTTTTCGAGATTGGTTTTGGGTGTTTTTTTTGTTTCCATAATTTTGTTTATTAAATGGTTTATGTATCTTTGCTATTAAGATGCAATTCGGTGTAAAATTCCATAAACAACATTCGTCAAGCGATGAAGAATTGTTGGCCGACTATAAAAAGTCGCTAACTATAAATGTTTTAGGAGTTTTATACGAACGCTATATGGCCTTAGTTTATGGTTTATCGCTAAAATATTTACGCGACAAAGAGGCTGCCAAAGATGCGGTAATGCAAATTTTTGAAAAATTGGTAGAAAAATTGCCCAACCAAGAGGTGCGCAATTTTAAATCGTGGTTGTATGTGGTAGCTAAAAATCACTGTTTGATGCAGTTAAGAAAAAACAAGCAAACAAAACAAGTGGTTTTCGACGAAAGATTTATGGATTTTGAAGACAATTTTCATCTTCAGAAGGCAATGGACGATGAGCGCATAAAAAGCCGGTTGGACAATTGTATAGAACAATTACCGCCTCATCAACGCGCAGCCATTCGTCAATTTTATTTGGAAGAATTATCGTATAAAGAAATTAGTTTATTGATGACTGATGATATAAAGAAAATAAAAAGTTTTATCCAAAATGGTAAACGTAATTTAAAAATTTGTTTGGAAAAAGATGTCAAATTATAAAAATATATTTGCTTATTTAGCAGGCCGCTTGAGCGGTAAGCAGGCTAACCGTTTGGAGCGGCAAGCGGTTGACGAACCCTTTTTGTACGAAGCCATTGAAGGTTTCGAAGAAAACAAAGGAGCGCACGAACAGAACTTACAAAAATTGCATCGTAAACTAAAAGTTAGAACACAAACTGCTAAGCCTCGTTATCATTGGCATTTTCAAGATGCTGCCATATTCATTGTTTTTATTTCGGTTTTGGGCTTCCTGTTAGTTCCGCGTTTAAACGAAAGGAGAGTCCCAACCTATTACGCCGATTTGATGAAAATAACTGTTGAGGAAGAATTTATTTTTATGCCCTCGGAGCCTCGCCAACATTCTTCGGAACTGTTGTCGGCCACACCTGTAGCCCCGATAGTTTCCGACATTATTGTCATTGTTGACGATGAGGTAGCCCTAAGCGATGTGTTCTTTGATGTACAAGTGGAAACCATGGAGGTGGACGTAAGCGCTTACATTGCGCAGGGACTTATCGTAGCAGAAGAAGCGGTAGAGGAGGAAATAATTCCATACGTGGCGGTGGAACAAAAACCAAAATTTATAATTTCAGGAAAAGATGTAGGGAAAAAAGGCTTTTCGCGTTGGATCGCGCAACAAATACGGTATCCCGAAGCTGCCATTGAGCAGGAATTGCGCGGAAGAGTACTCTGCTCTTTTGTAATTACGGCCGAAGGGAATGTTACCGACGTAAAAGTGCTTTCAGGCGTTCATCCCTTATTAGACAAGGAAGCTATTCGAGTAATTTCATCCTCGCCCCAATGGATTCCGGGAATGGAACGAGGCCGCGCCGTTGCCGTTGCTTATTACGTTCCCGTTGTGTTCTTACTCTCGTAATGATATTGTTCCTTGTTATTGTTTTTTGTGTAAAAAATTAGTACTTTTGTAGGTTATATTACTTGGAATTTAAATGAAAAATTTCGACCCTTACGTAGAACGCGAACAGACGGACAGCGATTTTGAAACACAAATCCGCCCCCGTGAATTTGAAGAATTTTCAGGACAAGAAAAGATTATTGACAACCTGAAAGTCTTTGTAAAAGCCGCCCTGATGCGCAGCGAGTCGCTCGACCACGTGTTGTTGCACGGCCCTCCGGGGCTTGGGAAAACCACGCTGGCGCACATTATTGCTCACGAATTGGGCGTTGGAATGAAAATCTCTTCCGGCCCGGTACTCGACAAGCCCGGTGACTTGGCAGGCCTGCTCACCAACCTCGACAAGGGCGACGTGCTTTTTATTGATGAAATCCACCGCCTCTCGCCGGTGGTGGAAGAATACCTGTACTCGGCGATGGAGGATTACAGCATAGATATTCTGTTAGACAAAGGCCCCAGTGCACGCTCGGTGCAAATTACCCTCAATCCCTTTACCTTAGTGGGGGCTACCACCCGCAGTGGTTTGCTTACTTCCCCCTTGCGTGCCCGCTTCGGCATACAGTGCCACCTCGAATACTACGACGCCAAAGTTTTATTCCGTATATTGCAACGCAGCGCTACCATTTTGGGCGTGGAAATTGATGATAAAGCCGCCCACGAGATAGCTATGCGCAGCCGCGGCACGCCACGTATTGCTAATGCGCTGTTGCGCCGCGTGCGCGACTTTGCACAGGTAAAAGGTTCAGGTGCTATCGACATTGAGATTACCCGTTACGCCCTCAATGCCTTGAATATCGACAAGCACGGGCTCGACCAGATGGATAACAAGATATTATCAACCATCATTCATAAATTCAGAGGAGGGCCTGTTGGGCTTACCACTATTGCCACAGCGGTGAGCGAAGATGCCGGCACCATAGAGGAGGTTTACGAGCCTTTTCTCATTAAGGAAGGCTTTTTGCAACGCACACCCCGCGGCCGCGAAGCCACAGCCTTAGCCTATCAACACCTATGCATTCTTCCAAAGAAAGGCGAAGAGAAGGAGTTGTTTTAGCAGGAAATAATAAAATTTTGTATCTTTGTAAAAAAACAGTTTATGTGGTCTGACTGGGAAAAGAAAGTTAAACCGAACGCTCAGCTCCCAAAGAAACTTTTTTGGGATGTTGATTGGGCTAATTTCGATTTGCAGAAGAATAAAAAATTAGTTGTGCAACGAGTAATTGAATATGGATTGCCCGAAGATTACTATACATTATTTAAACTTTATGGAGGTGTTTCGGGTGTTCGAGAAATTATTAAAGAAATTCCGTGTTTTCGTTACCCACGAGACATTTCTTTTGTTTGTATGACCTTTAATTTAAAAAAAGAAGATTTGGAATGTTACAAACGGCAACAGTTGAGAAAGGAACGTATGAACTCTTGAAACAATTGATGAAGGACGATTTTTTGTCGGGCTTTTTATTGGCAGGAGGCACAAATCTTTCACTTCAAATTGGACACAGACAGAGTGTTGATTTAGACTTGTTTTCTTATAAGTCATTCGATGCCAAGGCTATTGAAAAACATTTGCTTAAAAATTATCCTTTTGTTCCCCTGCGGGTTATGGAGCGAGATACAGTTATAGGATATATTACCGATATAAAGGTTGACATTGTTGCGCATATTTATCCTCTTTTAAATCAGTCTTTTATAGAAGATAAAATTCGGTTTTATAGTTTGCAAGATATTGCTTGTATGAAACTTGTTGCAATCAGTGATAATGGTACACGGTTGAAAGATTTTGTTGACATTGCGTTTTTATCAACAAAAATGTCGTTGACAGAGATGCTAACTTGTTATCAGAAAAAATACAATCGTCCAAATTATTATCACGCTGTAAAAGGCCTTTCTTATTTCGATGACATCGAATTTAACGATTCTATCAATCTTACAAATAGCGTTTTCAGTTGGAAGAAAATCGAAAAACGTATTTGTGAGATGATAAAATACGAAAACAGAATTTTTGAAACAGCGCCGTGTTAACCTCAGCCCTTAATCACCGCCAACGGACTTAACTCTACCTTGATTTTTACCAAGTCGGACTGAAAGACCATCACTTGCAAAATATCTTTGTAAGCCGAGGAGGCTTCTTCCAAATCCGACTTGCTGCGGATAGCGTGAATAATACCTAAGTCATCTAACTTGCGTTGTTCTTCTTCTAAGTTCAAAGTTTTAATGGCAGCGGTGCGACTCATCGTCCGTCCGGCCCCGTGCGAGCAACTCATAAAACTTTCAGGATTGCCCAAGCCTTCCACGATGTAGGATTTGGTACCCTGCGAGCCTGGAATGATGCCGATTTCACCGGCTTTGGCCGAAGTTGCGCCCTTGCGGTGTACCACTACATTTTCGTTGAAATGATATTCCCACGCGGCATAGTTGTGGGCAATATTAATGGTTGGCTCATATTTTATGCCGTTCAACACCCCTGAAACAACCTGCAGAATGCGCTCCATCATCAACTGGCGATTGGCTAAGGCAAATTCGGTACAGTATTTCATTTCCTGATAGTATTGATGCGCCTCATTGGTTTTGAAAGGCAGGAAAGCCAAGTCGGCCTTGGGGCTTACTGATACAAACCATAATTCATTCAAACGTTTAGCCATATTATTGTAGTAATCGGCCACCTGTTTGCCGATATTGCGGCTTCCCGAGTGTACCATAATCCACAAATAACCATCGCCACAAGCTTGCAATTCGATGAAATGATCATCCGATATCTATACCAACAGCATTGGGAACAATCACTCCTTTGGTTGCCAACACGCCGCCAATGGGCATTCCGTAGCCCTCGTGGGTATCGGGCATTAAACACACTTGCTTGAAAGCAAAAGGCAAATTAGCTAAGTTTTTCGCCTGTCTCATTGAGCCTTCTTCGGCCTCGTCTAACCACATTTTAATGGGGATTCTTTCTGTTGAAATTATTTTTTGCATAATTTTATTGTAAAGTGTTAAGCGATTTATTGGTTATAAAAATTTTCTTTTAAATGAAGCTATAATTTAATTTCCGTTGTAAAACGATAGGGCAGCAAAGCGTCTTCTCCGGCATAATCAACCCCTATGCGCTGCGTAGCTTTAATGGTTTTGGCAGGAACATTTATTCCCCTGTCTTCTATCCATATCAAATCTCCACCGAGCGGTGTTCCCGTGAATGAAAAATGTAAGCCCAACGCTTTGGATAATTTTCCCGGGCCAATTAGAGAGTTTTTATTCACCTTTTGCTTTCCGGTGCGTTGCAGCATAGTGTCAATTCCGGTAAGCGGAATAGCGCCGCGAACTAGCACCGCATGAGGGGTTCCTTCGGTATGGGTAACCACATTGAATAGCGAATACATTCCGTAGCAAAGGTAAATGTAAGCGCAGCCGCCTTGCCAAAACATAACTTCCGTTCGCTTGGTTCGCCGTCCGCCGTACGCATGCGAAGCCTTGTCCGTAACTCCGGCGTATGCTTCTGTCTCAACGATTACCGCCTCGGTTAACCGCCCATCAATGCATGAACACAGCACTTTCCCCAGTAGTTCTTTACTGATTTTCACAACATCTTTTCGGGTATAAAACGATTGGGAAAGTTTCGGCATATAGCAAATTTTTTCTTACAAAGATAACATCTTATCGGAAATGTTACTATATTTGTAAAAATTTTTAAATCCACCCTCATTATGGAAATAATTTCTATCCAACAAAGAATTTTTGAAATACGTGGTTATCACGTTATGCTTGATTTTCATTTAACCGAACTTTTTGGCGTTGAAACAAAACGTTTAAAAGAAGCCGTTAGAAGAAATATGAGACGTTTTCCTTTAGATTTCATGTTTGAACTGACAAATGCGGAATATAACATGTTGATTTTCAGCTTAATGTCGCAAAATGCGACCTCAAACACGTCTTCACGTGGAGGTATTCGGTATGTGCCCTTTGCCTTCACCGAGCACGGTGTAACAATGTTATCATCGGTGCTTAATAGCGACAAGGCTATCGAAGTAAATGTGGCGGTTGTCCGCGCCTTTATTGCAGCTAAGCAGGTAGCCATTGAATATATTGAGTTGAGGAATCGTTTGGAATCCTTGGAATTTGAAGTAGGAGACATCAATAATGTCCTGGAGTATTTAATGACTATTCCTAAGCCGGCCCTGCCGGAACAATGAAGAAGAATCGGCTTTCGTCAAGGCAACAAGGAGGAAGAATAGCCGGTTCATTTACAAAATAATATCCTCGTCCTCATCAGCGTACCATATTTTTCTTACCTTTGCAAATTAATTTGTGTTTTTATGGAACTCTTCTTTGCTAAATACCACGGATTGGGAAATGATTTTGTGTTAGTGGACCACGAAGAAGTCGCCACTTTCGACTTGGTACAATTGGCTAAAACCCTCTGCGAACGCCATATCGGCATTGGCGCCGACGGTTTGATTGTTGTTAAATTCCGGCCATTGGAAATGTTGTTTTACAACAGCGATGGAAGTACCGCTAAAATGTGCGGTAACGGAATTCGTTGTTTGGCGCATTATCTTTACACCTCCGGCTCGGACGCTTCGGAGTTTACGGTAAAAACAGGAGCCGGTAATATACAGGTAGAAATTACTAATACAGGACCTTTCCTTGCTAAGGTAAATATGGGAAAGCCCGACTTTACGCCGGCCAATATTCCGATACTTACCAACGAGTCCGAATTTATCCATCAAACGGTAAATGTAGAAGGGAAAGAAGTTATGTTATCTTCGGTATTTATGGGAACAACACATACGGTTGTTTTTGTGGACGATATTAATACTGTTGATATTGAAAAAATCGGTAGAACCATTGGTTGTTTGCCCATTTTCCCTGATTATACCAACGTGAATTTTGTACAGGTAATTGACAACAACACCTTGTGTGTGCGTACACACGAACGCGGCGTTGGGCCTACCTTGGCTTGTGGAACTGGCTGTTGCGCCGCGGCGGTAATGGCAAACAAGTTGGGCTATATCGACACGGAGGTAAAGGTAGAATTGGCGATGGGTACCCTCGATGTTGAAATTACCGATGATGGTGTTTACCTGCAAGGTCCTGCTGTACGTACTTATGACGGTAATATGTCAATCGAACATTTGTTGTAAATAAAAAAAATGAAAAAACTAATCTCCCCATCCTGTTGTTTTGCGCTCATACTTGGCGCTTGCAACAGCAACCCAAAAGTGTCGGGAATTGATATTTACAACTTATATACAACAGCCAATCCGACTCACAATTTTTATCAGTACGCCTGTGGCGGATAGATAGCAAACAATCCGCTTAAATCAGAGTATGCACGCTGTTGCTTTAAATCAACAGGGAAGCCTGCCTATTAAAGTGATACTCGAAGAAATTGCGGTGCTTGACGGAAAACAAGCTATTCAGGTTAAAATTGCCGAGATGCACAAGAAAGGTATGTATCCATTTTTCATCATTGCAGCCGAAGCCGACTTTACCAATAGCAGCATGAATATTGCCTGGTTATATCAGAATGGATTAAGCCTCGGTGACCGCGATTATTATCTCGAATAAGGAACGACTAATTAGTGTTAACCCTTAAACTTTGAGTTTTATTTTGCCGACAGTTTCTTCAACATCTTCGTCATGTTAGAGGCGAAAATGAAATTGTTGAGTTCAAGGCTGTTGGCCTGCAGGATATCGGCCGAAGAGCCTTCCCACCATTTTTTGCCTTGGTAAATATATATTACTTTGTCGCCTATTTCCATCACCGAGTTCATATCGTGGGTGTTGACTATGGTAGTAATATTGTATTCCTGCGTAATTTCGCGGATGAGGTTATCAATGAGGATGGCTGTATTAGGGTCGAGGCCCGAATTCGGCTCATCACAGAAGAGGTATGAGGGATTTAAGGCAATAGCACGGGCAATGCCCACACGCTTCTGCATCCCGCCGCTCAACTCAGAGGGGTAGTGTTTTTCGGCGCCGATAATATCCACCCGCTTCAAACAAAAATTCACTCGTTCGCGCTTTTCTTCATAACTCTTATTGGTAAACATCGTCAGGGGAAACATCACATTCTCTTCAACGGTGGCAAAATCGAACAAGGCCCCTCCCTGAAAAAGCATCCCGATATTTTGACGCATGACTTTTTTTTCTTTGAATGGCAAGCGGCTAAACAGCACATCGTTGTACCAAATTTCACCAGCGTCGGCATCGTGTAGTCCTACCAAGGTTTTGAGGAGCACGGTTTTTCCTGAACCGCTGGCTCCGATAATAAGGTTGGTTTTCCCCGGCTCGAAACTCGCAGAAATGTCATCAAGCACGGTTTTTTCGTTAAACGATTTGTATATGTTTTTTGCCTTAATCATGCCCTTAGAGTAGCAATTGCGTAAGAATAAGATTGAAGATAAGAATAGCCACACAACAGGACACAATAGCTCGCGTACTCGAACGCCCCACGTGCAGCGAGCCGCCAAAAGCATAATAACCGAAAAAGGCCGATACCGAGGTAATGATAAAGCTGAAAACAGCCATTTTAATCATACTGTAAGTGATGTAGAAGTTGTTGAACTCCATTTGTAAACCATCAACATATTGACTAATGGTAATCACCCCCGTAGCCGCCACAATTAGCCAACCGCCGGCAAGCCCCACAATAAAACTCAACAACATAAGCAGGGGATTAAACACCGTAGCTGCAATAATTTTCGGAAGAATAAGGTAGTTGGCCGAATTTACCCCCATCATTTCCATGGCATCAATTTGTTCGGTAATACGCATACTGCCAATTTCGGAGGCAATGTTTGATCCGATTTTTCCGGCTAAAATAAGCGCAATCATAGTAGAACTGAACTCTAAGACCATGGTCTCGCGGGTCATATAGCCCACATACATCTTCGGGATAAGTGGACTAACTATATTAAACGATGATTGCAAGGCAATTACGCCGCCAATAAACACAGAAATGATGGCTACAATGGCAATAGAGCTTAATCCCAACTTTTCCGTTTCAAGGATTAGCTGACGCCAAAATACCGATATACGGTCCGGGCGAGTAAACACCTTTCGCATGAGCAGGAAATAACGTCCGAAAAGTTCGAAAAATGAATGCATATTTTGAAAGAAATTTTCAAGTTACAAAGGTAAGCATAATTTACGGATTTACAGGCACTGTCCCATTTTGCACTTCCGGAACGCACGAAAAGAGGTTCACATATAATGTTTTACAAAAATATTTTGAATTTAATGAGAGACTGTTTTGAATTTCAAAAATAACATATAAATATTTGTTTATCAGTATATTAATCGAACAATGTTCTATATTTTTTTGATTATAAGCCAATTAAATACAAAGAAAAAGAACAAAACTGGCGATGTGGACAAATGTGAGGCTGATATGCATTACAATCAATTGATTTTAACATATTTACATTATTTTTAAGATAGGAGTAAAAAATTTGTATTTTCTGTGGCAGCAAAATCATGAAGAAAAATGGTTTTTTTCGTGGCAAACAACGTTACAAATGTCATATTTGTGGTCGTCAATTTTCGTCAAGGAATGAGGTCTCATTAGACGAACTATGACATTTATATTCGAGTGGCAAACAAACATACACTCAACAAAGCTGGCAAGACAAACGAAAGAAGAATTTGCTGACAATTTGAATAATTGGTTGGTTCGATGGGAAAATTATCTAAATGAACGCAGCAAATCGCCCTCAACAGGAAAGACGTATTACACACATAAACGTTTGCGTAGTGCGTACTTGAGCCTAAAAAGACATTTGTCGTATCTGTTCGTTTCTCAGGATTATAGATACCTAACACAACGAATACAAGGGCTTCGATATTGTTCATTGAGACAAATCCTTTGTCGATGATAACAGTAGCATCCTTCACTCCGCTTTCCTGTAAACATATCTTGAAAGCGCTAATATTCTTTATATTATCTGGTAATAGCCTATAGTATACAGGAACTTGCTGCTTGACTGAAAAAACGCACATCAGATTACCTCATAGAGATAGTACCTGCCATTAAGATTTCTTAACTCTGTCCCTTTGCGCTTAAACGCTAATGCCCATTCCGGATGTGATGATTTGCTTTCCATAATTTTATGTTATTACGTATATACGTAATTTCAAAGATACAAAAAAATATTACAAATGCAAGCATTTGAACGTCTTTTTTACACTATTACATATTTTGGAGAAAAGTTAGGGGTTAATGTATTGCAAGAAATTGAAATGTTTTTGTAATTTCGTTAATTAAAATTGATATTATGCGTAAAATTTATCCTTTTTTACTCTGTGTTTGCTGGTTGTGGGCTTGTACCACCAAGCCACCCTTAATTTCTTATGTTAATCCGATGATTGGTACTGATGATGCAGGACATACCTATCCGGGAGCTACCCTGCCTTTCGGTATGGTGCAATTAAGTCCCGACACCAAATTTTCTGGCTGGCAAGGCTGTTCGGGCTACCACTACGAAGATTCGCTGATTTACGGTTTTTCGCATACGCACCTCAGCGGCACAGGTTGCGAGGACTACTGCGATGTGTTGGTAGTACCGCAAATAGGTGAAATTCGTTGGGTTAACGAAGATTATAAATCAGTATTTCGTCGAGAAACAGAAAAGGCTTCGCCGGGCTATTATGCCGTAACCCTCGATAGATATGGGATAAGAGCCGAACTGACAGTTACCGCCCGCGTGGGGATGCATAAATATACTTTTCAGAATACAAATCAAGGATATATATTAATCGACTTAAAGCATCGCGATAAATTATTGCAAAGTCGGATAGAAGTAAGCGGTGAGCGGCTGCCGTATATCACGGCAGTGGGCACGCGAACAGCGGTTGTTTTTTGTAGCCCACTTCTCTCAGCCCATTGCAGCAGAGCAAATACAAGACAGTACTAAGGCTGCCCTAAGCTTCGATTTAACAGATGGAAAGTCTTTATTACTTAAAGTAGCCATTTCATCAGTAAGTGTAGATAACGCATGTCAAAACCTTGAGGTTAAATTATCTGATTGGGATTTTGAACAGACTAAAAAAACAGCGGAAGCAATTTGGGAAGCAAAACTTTCGAAAGTACGGGTAGAAAGCGGAACAAAAGCGGAACGTATTAATTTTTACACCGCACTTTACCACGCATTTATTGTTCCTAACTTATATATGGATGTTAATGGCGAATTTAATGGCCGAAAAGGTAAAACTTATACTGCTGACGGCGACAACTATACTGTTTTTTCCTTTGGGACACCTACCGTGCCGCTCATCCGCTTTATACCATTTTACAGTCAAAACGTAACGAAGATTTTATTCGCTCTTTTCTGCGCTTGTACGATCATGGCGGGCTTCTACCTGTGTGGGAACTGGCTGGTAACGAGACTTTCTGCATGATTGGTCACCACGCTGTGTCGGTGATTGCCGATGCCTACATGAAAGGGCTGCGCAATTTTGATGTAGACAAGACATACACTGCTTCTCGGAAAAGCGCTGATACTTCCTTGTTCGGACTACCTTTTTTCATTGAAAAGGGCTATATCCCCCTAATCGAAGAGAGCGAGTCGGTGTCGAAAACTCTCGAATATGCCTACAACGCCTGGTGCATAGCACAAATGGCCCAGGCTATGGGTAAGGAAACCGATTATGTTAAATATATTCAACGAGCGCAATGGCGCTTATTGATAAAGTGTATGGCAAGCGCGAGTTTAGCTCACGAACCTGGCAGGGTTTTTATGGAGTTGATGTAATAGCTACGGTGGACTTATGTAGACAACAGTTAATTAATGAAATATCAATTAGTTTTATTCAGGCTACAGCCTCTTGGATTTTCCTTCCTCCGCAGGTAGAATTTTTTATTTCCGACAATGGCGAAACTTTTACTTCAGTTGGAGTGATAAAAAATCATATAAACGAACATACTATGGATGCAATCTATCGTTTTACCAAAAGGGTTGGCAAGCAGGCACGCTATGTGCGTTTGGCGGGTAAATACTTTGGTCCCTGTCCCGAATGGCATCCGGGTGCAGGTTACCGCAGCTGACTCTTCGCCGGTGAGATTGATATTAAGTAAGCAATTAATAATGAATAATGCACAGTAAAGCAGAATATTATTTTTGCTCATCTTTCAATTTTTCAGCAACACAACTCATAATGTCGTCTTGTTTTTCGTTCCAAAGATGCATTGCTCCGCCAATGGTGCTTTTCACAAAGCAAAGAGATTGAAAATTTCTCATAATATTACTTTACTATTCCTGCTACCATACACACCGGAACTTAATCCGGCTGAAAAATATGGCATCATATCAAAAAAAAGTTTACGAACAAATACTTCAATATGCTTTCCGAAATTAGTGACTTTTTTTCTCATACCATTCAAAACATTACCTCTGGTATGGTGAAATCAATAGGCAGCTACAGCTACCTTTCTTTAAATTCTTTCTGGGCTGATTAAAATGTTATTTTTGTATAAAATGTGAATTTGAAAATGCCTTTCGTATGTGAATTTTTACGGACGGAAGGTTTTTTTTGCTACATTTGCAAGATAAAAAGGAACATATATGAATAACTGTAGAAACTATTGCAAATTCCATTGACTTAATGATAAAGTAAATGATACAAACTTAAAGAATAACAAACAATGAAAACAAACAAATTTTGTCAGAGTTGCGGAATGCCGATGAGCAAAGATCCGCAAGGCGGCGGAACAAACGTAGATGGTAGCAATAATGCGCTTTATTGCAATTATTGCTATCAAAATGGAGCATTCTCCTTTGATGGTACGGTCAAAGAATTTCAAGAATTTTGTCGTCAAATGATGGTTAAAAGTGGACATTCGAAATTCACATCATGGCTCTTTACACGTAATATGAAACGCTTGGCAAGGTGGAAAAACGCATGAGTTGCCAACATAATCCAACCATAAAATGCCCTTGTACATATTCTTGCGGCAAGCATGGAAAATGCTGCGAGTGTGTTGCCTATCATGTGCGGGGAGGCGATTTTCCTGCTTGTTTTTTCAGCAAGGAAGCCGAGGCAAAATACGACCGCAGCTTTGAGGCGCTGAAAAGAGACAGAAAGTAAACAAGCATTCATAAGCTAAAACAATTATTTATTTAAAGTCACTAACAATATTGATAACAAATTGTTTATAATTAGAAAATAATTTGTGAAATCAATAGGGTGAAATTTATTTGTTATTTTTTATTGAGTATAAAAATTTAAAAAAACATTAAATATTGCCCCTCTATTTTTTATAAATTTACTATCTTTATAGTATCAATTATTATTAGACGGTCAGTTTTCTGATTTGAAGAACAAACTACGTAATCACAATGGATTATCCAAAGTGCGTAAAATGAAGTTTATAGATGGTTTTTTTTAAGGCATGAATGATACCGAATGTGTCAAAAGGACTGTCCAAAGACAATCCTTTCTCTTGACGTGTTCGTCTATCGGGATGGCGGCTTGGCGCAGCGGCGGCTTTTACGCACTACCTTTTCAAGTTACCACTTCCTGCCGCCGTTGTGCCAAACCGCTCGTTGTACGTTGGCATTTTTTTGGTCTTTTAGAATTTATATCTCGCCCCAATCGTTATGATTTGTGTTTCGTAAAAATTACAAAATTCTACCTTGAAACCTTCGCTTTGAATATCCTGCCTTACGCCCATCGTGTTAAAAATATCGGTTGCTGTCAGCGTCATTTCCAATTTGTTGTTCAGAAGCATTTTTTTCAATCCTAAATCCACGCCTCCGCGAGACAGTTCCTTGCCTTGGGCGATGTTTTTATTCGAAAAGTAAACCCCGCTTAACTCCATTTGCACATTCCATGGCAATTTGATGCGGTTACTCATTTTTACGAACATGGGCGCATCGGTACGCTTTGCAACGGTATAGTTCTGCGGACTTGGGAAACTGAAAGTACCAGAATGTGCGAATATCGTATTTTGATACACATTGAAACTTGCGGATATGTTCCACCATTTGGAAACGCTTTGCTCCACGCTCAATTCTATACCCGTGTTTATAGCGCGTTCGACATTATCTTGCGCCAATATGGTTATTTCCGAATTTCCCGGGTCAAGAAGATAAATACGGCTGAATGGCTGCTGTATATTTTTGAAATACAACGCAGTATAGAGAGAGCCGCTGTTCCACATCCATCTGTGGGCGAGTTCTACGTTTTGCGTGTATTGCGGACGAAGCGAAGGCTTGCCGATTTTCAACAGTTCGGGGTCGCGGTATTGCGGGTAAACACGAAGCATCTCTTCGCCCGGACGGTCAATACGACGGTTGTAAAAGAGCGATATTTTATTCGACCGGTTCAGTTTGAAGGTAAGCCGCGCGTTGGGAAACAGGTCGAAATAATCGTAATGGTCGTTCTCAAAATAGCGGTTGGGCGCAAACTTGTAACTTACGTCTATATATTCGCCGCGCAATCCGGCTTCTACGTCTATTTTGTCAAATTCGGCAATAATATTCCCGTATAGCCCCAAAAGGTTTTCGTTCCACTCCGACTAGTCGCCAAATGTGTAATTAAGCCCTGTATTACTCGGATTGTTGTTGACGGTGTAGGTAATAGGCATGTTCCGCAGTCTGCCTTGCGCTCCCGCTTCAATGCGACCAAAAGACAAAGATTTGGTATAATCGGTATTCAAACTGTACACATATTCAGGCACATGCAAGTGTGTCCTGTCGGTATCTATCATTGGGAATTCGGGTTCGGGTCCGTTTTGATAAAGTTTATATTTGACGTCCTCCAACACTTTTGTAAACTGAAATTGTGAATTTAGTTCGTGTCCGTACCCCTCGAATTTGAACTTGTGTTGCAGTGTAGCATTGATAAATCCCTCAATTTCATCTTCATAGAAGCCCCATTTACGTGTAGGGTTATTGTAGTCTCCATCCGTGAAATACCACACACGCGTTGTATCAACGAGCACGTACTGGTCATGAAGTCCGAAAAGTGTAACGATATGTTTTTCTGATAGATACCAGTCGAAACCGAATTTTACGTTGTAATGGTAATTCTCGCGGTTTTCGGCTATCTAGCTTTCCCGCACCATTCCGGTATCATAAAAGCGGGTCGTAAACTCGTTATTGGGCAAACCGTGCTGTTTTTGTAAGTAGGCTTGCAGGAAAACATTCATCTTGTCGGTTCTGTAATTGAGGTTTAACGTAGGCGTATATTTCAGATTATTCGAAAAACTTGGCATTCCGGTTGGCAGGTCTTCTTTGCGCTTGGTGAGCATACCTGCGCCAAACGTAAACCCGACGTCGCCGTTCAACCCCTTTTCTTTTTCTTGTTTAAACTTGATATTGATAATCCCAGCCATTCCCGCCGCATCGTATTTTGCGGAAGGATTATTGATGATTTCGATACTTTCGATTTGCGACACGGGGATATTGGCAAGTCCTTTCTGATTGCCAAAGCCCGTCAGGGCGGATTGTCTGCCGTCGATAAGTACCGCAACCCTGTCGCTGCCCCGCAACTCAACCTTTCCGTCGCGATTGACCGTAACGCCGGGAAGCGTTTTCAGCATATCAAGCGTTGAGCCGCCCGATGTCGCTAAAAAATCAGCCGCCTCGAATGTTTTTTTATCAAGTACTGCTGAAACCGCTTGCCGTCTCGCTGTAATCGTCACTTCTTCAAGTCTGACAGCATCCGGAACAAGAAAAATATCGCCCAAATCGGAAATATTCCCCGAAACAGTCCTTTTCGCCTGCTCGTAACCCAGAAAACTAACATACACATCGTACTCGCCCGCTGCCGTGATTGAAATGGAAAACCGTCCATCGTCATTAGTTATAACACCCGTAACAAGGCTGTTATCCGAAGGTTTGTTTACAGTTACCGTCGCATGGGGAAGCGGCTCCCTGTCCGTTTGACATAATACTCTACCTGAAATCGTTACCTGTGCGGTTACGTTTACTGCAAAAAAGAAAAAAATAAACCAAAATTTTTCATTAAACTATACAATATTAACTTGTTAAACATTCTTTTTAGAAAGAATAATGACGACAAAGGTAATTAAAAATCATTATTTCACAGACCTACTCTTTTTTTACTTTTCCTTGTCGATACACTACTCACTTTCAAAATGTACTCTCTGGTCGAGGCGGTTGCTTTTTCTACTGCGCTGTCGCCCGCTTGCGTACAACAGTCAAATATATCTCTGGCAGGTTGCTCCCCAGCAGAGCCTGTGTTTGTTTCTATTTGACAATACAAAATTAAAATGAAAAAGCATACGAAAAATATACAGGCAAAAATTTAGCCTCACTTTTGTCCATTAGACCAATATTTCAGGTTTTTTTCTACCTTTGCAACTTTATGCGTTTTAAGGAAATGATTAACAAGAACAAGACACGATGTAAATACTTCAAAACAAGCATTAAACGATTTGTTGTTTATTGTTCAGTTATTCAGTTATTCAGTTATTCATTATTCATTACCCCCTGCTCCGCTCAATATTATGACGTAGGCGAAGACCCCTCGTGGATTAAGTGGAAGCAAATAGATACCCGCTACTTCACTATCATTTATCCATCTGCTCTTGATTCTGTGGCTAAGCGTTATGCCTGGCTCTTTGACCAAACCACCGAAAAAGTTGCCGAACCCTTAGAGGTAAAATTGAAGAAAACACCAGTAATCCTCCATGCTTATAATATGTATAGCAATGGAGTGGTAACCTGGGCACCTAAACGCATGGAGTTATATACTACCCCGCCGGGTGAAAGTTACCCTCAGCTCTGGGATAAGCAATTGGTGCTGCACGAAACCCGCCATATAGCTCAAATGTACAAGATGGGTGATAATGTAATCAAATACCTGCATTGGTTTTTTGGTGAACAAGCCGAAGGAATGTTTGTCGGCATTTTTATCCCCTCTTGGTACCTTGAAGGTGATGCTGTTATGGCTGAAACCGCCCTCTCCTCATCGGGGCGCGGCCGTACGCCATCTTTCCTGATGCGGGAAAAAGCCTATATGCTTACCGGCATGTGTTTTTCATGGGACACCTGGAAAATGGGTTCTTACCGCTATCCTGTTCCCAATCATTATGAATTGGGCTACACCCTTTCAGCTCAAGCTGTGCTTCAAAGCGGGTATAATGTTATGGGGCGTTCGCTCAATTTTAGTACCCGCCGACTCTACGCCATTCCGCCCTTTGATGTGGCTTTGGGGAAATATGCCGGCGGCGGGGAACAGGAACTGCAACGCGATGGTTTTGCTGTACTCAAAGAGCAATGGCAACGCGAAGATTCGCTCCGCGGCAATGATATTTCTTTATTTCCACTTACGGCTGCTTCTGCCGATTATACCGCTTACCACTCGCCGGTAGCCATAGGCAATGGGCGAGTGGTAACTCTGCAATCAACCATGAATCATTCACTCCGTCTTGTGGTTATCGACAGCGCCGGAGCTGTGAAAATCCTCCGCGCCATGGGGCAGATAAACAGTCAATTAACATATCATAATGGATTTATTTACTGGAGCGAAATTGTACCACACCACCGTTGGCCGCAACAAAGCTATTCACAAATTTACTGTTACAAGTTAAATTCCGGAAAATTATATACGCTAACACGTAAAACCCGCTTTTCCGGCGTTAGCATCAGTAGTGATGGCAAGCAATTGGTTACCGTTGAAAACAGTCCCGAAGGCATATCTCAATTAGTGGTAATACCATTGTTATCCGAAAGTCTTTCACCTCGTTTAGCACTGAACGAAACCATATATATTCTCACTCCTACCGGCGGCGTGTGGAAACAAGCTGTTTGGGGAGATGGCGACGAAATGTCGCCACAGCTATATGCCACATTGTTGTCGGATGAGGGAGTGGGAATTTATACAATCGACCCAACAAGCTGGAAAAACAAGCAATTGTTGGCTCCCCGCTTTAACGACATCAAGCAATTAACATGGTGGAACAATCGGCTGATATTTGTGAGCGGTTATAACGGCACCGACAATATATATGCGCTTTCGCCATCCACCTGCGAAATTCATCGCCTTACGAACGCCCGTTTCGGCGCCTTTTCACCCACATTCGACGAAAACAGTCCAACCTTATTCTATAGCGATTATCACGCCTACGGTTATCGGATAGTGAAAGCGTTAACGGATAATCTATACTGGAAACCCGAAGCTTTTACACAACCTTATCGCTACGCTTGGGCAGACCAACTATCGGACACTGCTGAGTTCAACATTGATGAGATAAAAGTGCCACACATTGATAGTCTGCACTACCAAAGCAGGCCATACAACAAGCTATGCAATTTATTCCGTTTCCACAGCTGGGCACCTTTATGCTTAGATCCTGATGAATTAAAATCGCTGCATTTAGACAATATTACAACCGCCATAGCTTTGGGTGCCACGATTTTTACCCAAAACAGTTTGAATACAGCAATCGGACGTTTAGCCTACAAATATGCCAACGGTTTCCACTCCGGACATTTAGCCTTTACCTACAAGGGCTGGTTTCCAGTAATTGATTTTAAGTTTAACATTAACGAACGAAATTCTATTCAATATGTTGATTTACAAATTGTTAACGATACTCTTCGTGGCCACTACGGCTATACCGGCATTCCTTTTATTTCTTCTTCTATTCGTTTATATGTTCCATTCAATTTTAGTAGAAATGGCTGGGTTCGCGGACTTATTCCGCAAGTCGAAGGGCTTTTTATTAACGATCGATATTATGTAAAAAACAATAATTCAACATATTATAATCACTATCTGTTAGGCGGCTTAAGTTGGTATGAGCGACTTCCTATAGCTGCTCGCGGATTATACCCTCGTTGGGGATATATGTTGCGCAGCTATTACCTGTGGGCTCCTTTTCAACAAATAGGCAGCGGTTATGTCGGCAGTGTTGACTTAACCACCTATTTACCGGGGTTGTGGCGCAATCATGGCTTACAGTTAAAAGCCGGTTTTCAATGGCAGCAAGTAGAAGACGAGGGTTATTATTTGCCGGACTTATTACCGCCACCTCGCGGTTATCCACGTATATCTTCTAAGCAAATGGTAACATTTAGCATTGAATACGGCTTACCCTTAGTCTATCCTGATTGGAATATATCCTGGTTGGTGTATTTTAAACGAGTACAACTGAAACTGTTTTCGGATTATGCCCGATTAGTACGTTATCCCGACACAAAAATTAAGGAAACCTCCGTAGGCTTCGACCTCTTAGCCGACTATCACATTTTCCGCTTCGATTTTCCGGTACAAACAGGCATTCGTTGCGCCTTTCCCCTCACCCATGGCCTCCGACCCGAAATCAGCTTGCTGATGAACATTAGTTTTAATTAACGGTTATTCAGTTACTTGTGTTGCGACGTTTGTTTTAACTACGCCACGATAACGAATATAGAGTTGACTTCGACACATGTAAATAGAGATGGGCAAAATCCCGATGTGACTGCAGCGCATAAAGCATGCGTAGAGATATTCCTGACTTCGACAGTTTTCTTTGTTTATTTTTGCAAGTTTTGAGTCACCGATTTGGGTGACGCAAGCCAAAAATGGCGTAAATTTGCGGTATATTTATACGCAAAAAGAAGAACAGGTCAGGCACTACGAGCGTTGTCGTCATAGATAAAAGTGGCGGTCATTTTCGCGAGTTGAAAAACAATAGAAGTTTTTTTGGAAGAAAAAGAGATAAATAGTTTTTACCAACAAGGCAAAAAATGGATTGCAACTCAGCACGGCGACCGCAATATGTTTGCCGTTCAGGGGCGGGAAGAAGAGGAAAAACAGATAACCGATTATTTGTTAGGCAACATTGAAAACATTTTACTAAACGGCACACAATTAATTCTTAACGATGTATTCAAACTCATTGATTTTGAAGTTATTGATAATGATATATTGAAACATTTGGTTGTTGCCAGTTTATGCCAACCTGTCAGCAAAGCAGGTATGATTGATTATTTGAAGTCTTATTTTGATGAAGATATAGAATTACACAAGATTTACAGATATTTAGATCGCTTACACAACACGCAGCAGGATAAAGTTCAGCAAATCAGCGTTGAACATATTCAAAAGATTTTAGGTGGCAGAATTGGACTTGTGTTTTATGATGTAACCACACTCTA
Source organism: Prevotellaceae bacterium (assembly GCA_031254635.1). GTDB lineage: Bacteria > Bacteroidota > Bacteroidia > Bacteroidales > UBA932 > UBA932. Next base: position 22,814 of record JAIRUB010000031.1, read on the forward strand.
TTTTGAAACGGATTACAGCAATGATTTGCGCGAAAGAGGATTTTCTAAGGACGGAAAACATGTTCAACCACAGGTTGTTTTAGGACTTTTAGTAAGCCGTGATGGCAATCCTCTGTCTAATACCAAAGTGATCTATATTTCATTCCAGAATGGATCAAAAAATATATATTTGTAAGCACAGGTGGATATTACGATGTCTTTGTTGATTTCATTGGCAGCGTTATCAATAAACGAACTGATTTCTTCGAGCGATTTAAACAATTTATT
>JAIRUB010000032.1 GCA_031254635.1 Prevotellaceae bacterium
CTACCAACGCACCAAAACATTGCATCAGAGCGGCGGAGTGTCTAAACAATTGGTTGAACAAATGGAAACCCAAATCGGCGTAGCTGAAGAAAACTTGGCCAATCTCGAAAAAAATACCCGCCTTGCTTCTCCTGTTTCAGGCTTGGTAACCCAGCGTATGTTCGATAACGGAGCGCTTACCGGCGGACAACCGGTATTGGAAGTACAACAAATCAATTCGGTGAAAATTGTAGTTAACGTAGAGGAGGCAAATTTCCCCTCTGTTAAAATAGGTATGCCGGCGCAAGTGCGCTTGGATATTTACCCCGAACAAATATTTACGGGAAAAGTATCGTTGATTTATCCTACCATTAATCAGGTAAGCCACACCTTTGATGTGGAAATCAAGATAGAAAACAGCAACCTGAAAATCCGACCGGGAATGTTTGCCCGCGTAACCCTCAACTATGGCACCAAAGACCATGTGATGGTATCAGACAAGGCTGTAATTAAACAAAGTGGCCTCAACGACCGTTATGTGTATGTGATTAACGACGACTCCACCGTTACTTACACGAAAATTATCTTAGGCCAACGCAAAGCCGACCGTTATGAAATCCTGTCGGGGTTGAACGACGGCGACCAAGTAGTTATAGCCGGACAAAGCCGCTTAATCGATGGGGCGAAAGTAACGGTTAAGAGTGAATAGTAAAGAGTGAATAGTAAATAAGATTTAAGAGTGTTATGAAAATATACGAAACCGCGGTCAAGAAACCGGTATCAACAATTCTGATTTTTATCGGGGTAATTATTTTAGGGTTGTTTTCGCTCAACAGGCTGTCCATTGACCTGTACCCCAAAGTAGATTTACCAGCGATGAGTGTTCTGACTACTTACCCCGGCGCTGGCGCTGCCGACATTGAGCAGAACGTTACAAAAATATTGGAAGACAATTTAAATACGGTTTCCGACCTAAAGAAAATCACCTCTCGCTCACAGGATAACATGTCGCTCATTACCTTGGAATTTGAATGGGGAAGCGACCTCGATCAGTCCATCAATGATGTTCGCGATGTCTTGGGGCGCATAGAAACTTATCTGCCCGATAACGTGAATAAGCCAATGGTTATCAGGTTTAACTCCAGTATGATTCCCATCATGGTGTTGTATGCTACGGCAAAAGAGAGCTACAACGGTTTATACAAGATATTGGACGAAAAGGTGGCCAACCCCATCAACCGTATTAACGGCATAGGCGCTGTGAGTATCAGCGGTAGCCCGATTCGGGAAATACAGGTAAATGTTGACCCGCAAAAATTGGAAGCCTACCGGTTAAGCGTTGAGCAGATAGGCCAGATTATTGCACAGGAAAATGCCAATATTCCCGCCGGTGCCATTGATATCGGTTCCGAACGTTTATCGCTGCGTATTGAAGGCGAATTTGCCGAAAGCGCAATGATAAAAAATCTTGTAATAACACGTGTAGGCGACAGAATAATCCGCTTGTCGGACGTGGCGATGGTAAAAGATACCATTAAAACCATGACGGTTGAGGAAACCATCAATGGCGAAAAAGGTGTTCGCATCATCGTCCAAAAACAATCGGATGCCAATACCGTAGAAATTGCCAAACAGATACAACAGTTATTGCCTACCCTTTGCAGCACCCTGCCCCCCGATGTTGAATTAGACGTATTGTTCGATACTTCTACTTTTATTACAAACAGTATCAACAGTCTTACCGAAACGGTAATGTATGCCTTTATCTTTGTGGTATTGGTAATATTGTTTTTCCTCGGCCGCTGGAGGGCTACCTTTATTATTACGCTTACCATTCCGGTATCATTGCTCACCAGTTTTATTTATATACTCTTCACAGGCGACACCATTAACATAATCTCGCTCAGTTCGCTCACCATAGCGCTGGTGCTGGTGGTTGACGATGCAATTGTAATCTTGGAAAATATTGTGAAGCATTTGGAAAGAGGAGCCCGTCCGAGAGATGCCGCTATTTATGCTACCAACGAAGTGTGGTTGGCAATTATAGCTACCACGCTCACACTTGTAGCGGTATTTATACCTTTAACCATGATAGGCGGCATGGCCGGCGTTATGTTCAAACCCTTAGGATGGATTATAACCATTGTAACAACAGTATCAACCATTACAGCTATTACCCTAACACCCATGTTAGCATCAAAGATGTTGGAGTATCAAGCTAAACATGTTTATAAAGGATTGGGAATTATTTTCAAACCTATCGACCGTTTCTTGGATAAATTAGACGATGTTTATGCTTTTATGTTGACTTGGGCGGTACGTCACCGCACGGTAACCATTGTAGGCGCCTTGCTTATTTTCATATCAAGTTTGATGCTTTTACTTACCGTACCCACTGAAATGATGTCAACCCCCGATAACGGACAAATTTCGGCCACGGTGGAATTGCCTGTTGGCGCGAACCTTGCTCAAACTACTGAAGTGGCGCATCGCTTAGGTAATACCTTCAGGGAAATATGCCCTGAAATTAGCGCATTATCAATTAGCGCAGGAGCCGGTGGCAGCGGATTTGCCGCCTTGTTCGGTAATTCAGGCGTAAATGTGATGACTTTTAATGTTAGAATGGAGTCGCTATATATTCGAAAAAAGAAAGGACATCGCGGCATGGAGGCCGTAGCTGAAGCGATGCGCGCCGAGATTACTAAATTGCCGGAAGTAGTAAAATATGTGGTAATGCCGGGCGGTAACCGCGGAGGTGGTATGATGGGAAGCAGTGGCCTTGATATAAAAGTTTTCGGGCACGACTTTAAGATTTCGGAACAGGTGGCTCAAACCATAGCCGACAGCATACGGACTATTGAGGGCACACGCGAGCCCACACTCAGCCGTGAGCAAATGCGGGTGGAAATGCGGGTAGATTTCGATAGAGAAAGATTAGCCCGCTTCGGTATGAATACGGTAACAGCAGCTAAATTCGTGAGCAATCGTATTGATGGTTTAATTGCATCGAAATTCCGTGAATCCGGCGAGGAATATGATATTGTTGTTCGTTACGACGAGTCGTTCCGTACCTCGGTGGAAGATATAGAAAATATTGTGCTGTATAATAATCTCGGACAATCTATTCGAGTGAAAGAAGTGGCTAAGGTTATAGAAGATTTTAGTCCGCCGATAATTGAACACGAAAACCGTCAACGAGTAATTACCGTATCGGCCGGACTTTCCGGCGTTGCACTGGGAACTGCAGCGAAAGCTACTGAAGCTAAAATTAATAGTATGGAACTTCCTGAAGGTATCACCGTAGCTCTTGCAGGCTCGGTACAAGATCAAAAAGAAACTTTTGCCGACTTGCTTACCCTGCTGGCGCTAATTGTTCTTTTGGTATATATTGTAATGGCCACACAGTTCGAATCGTTCCGCATGCCTTTCATCATTATGTTTACCGTACCCTTTGCTTTTACAGGGGTATTCCTTGCGCTGTGGTTAACCGGCACGCCATTAGGCATGGTTGCCCTCATCGGTGCCATTATGCTGGTGGGTATTGTGGTAAAGAACGGTATTGTGATTGTGGACTTCACCAACTTGCAACGCGAGCGCGGATTATCTATCAATCAGGCTGTAATTACTGCCGGCAAGTCGCGTCTGCGGCCGGTATTGATGACATCCATAACCACCATTCTCGGTATGCTTCCCTTGGCTATAGGCGGCGGCGAAGGATCCGAAGTTTGGAGACCAATGGGTATTGCTATTGTTGGCGGTATGACTTTCTCTACCTTGTTAACCTTGATAGTAATCCCCACCATGTATTCGGCCTTTGGGAACAGGCAACTGAAAAGAGAACGTAAAGCAAACAAAATAGAAGCATAAAATATGAAAGCAGTATTTATAGTATATGGCCAGATATTGTCGGACTCCGTACAAGAGGTATTAGACAAGGAAGGCATCCGCGGATTTACCCGTTGGAACGAAATTTTCGGCAGAGGCACTAACAGTGGGGAACCGCACTATGGCTCCCACGCCTGGCCTTCGAAAAATGCCGGTGTTATCACTATTGTTGAAGATGATAAGGTGGAAAAATTATTAACGCATTTACGCCAGCTCAACGAACGCGCTGAGCAACAAGGGCTCAATGCCTACATTTGGAATGTGGAAAATTCAATGATTAGTATTTAACGGTTAGTGATTAACGATTAATGTAGGGACGTGCCGTGTGTGCGCCCTTTTTTAGTTGAAAGTTGAGAATGAATAATACCATTGATTTATAATCACAAAGATACAAAATATAATTCAATTAATATTCTGATAAACAAATATTTATATATTATTTTTTAAATTCAAAACAGTCTCTTAATAATAAGGTGTTTTTTATTCCAAAAATAATACCTACCTTTGTCTTT
>JAIRUB010000071.1 GCA_031254635.1 Prevotellaceae bacterium
CGAATTGAACAGGTGTTGATAAAAATCATATCTGCCTCATTCATACGTTCTGTAAGGCGGTAACCGGCAGTTTTCAGGATGGCGACTACTACCTCGCTGTCGTTTACATTCATCTGACAGCCATAGGTTTCAATATAAAATGTTTTATTTTCCATATTTTACACAAAGATACAAAAGCTATCAACATTTTTTATATCTTTGCATAAAATTTCAATTCATGAAAAGAATAGCACTTTTTGTCGCTTTAATTTCTATTACAGTAGCTTGCAGCAAATATAAGGACATTTCTGTTGAAGATGCGCAGTACGGTAACTTCTCCATGCAAAGCACTTCTAAGTTCACATTAACGCTTGACATTAAAGTGAATAATCCAACCAAGAGAAAAATAACCATCACTGAAGGCATCTTGGATATTTTTCTGCAAGACCGTAATGTGGCTACACTTTCTGTCGGTGCCCCCACTATTATCGCCTCTAAATCGAATGTTTACCATCAGTTATTGCTGAACGGTACCATCAAAGACTTTATGGCATTGACAGGTATCAATTTTAACAATAGTGACTTACTCGAACAATTTGATGTGGAGGGTTTTCTTAAAGCGAAAGCGGGTGTAGCAGGCAAAAAGATAAATATAGAAAGAACTAGTTTTAAAAATCTGCTTCAAAGTCTATAAAATAATGAAAATTCAACGAATTTTATTTTTTACCGTTTTATTGTTTTTCTGCGGTTTCCGGCTGCAGGCGCAAGAAATGCCACCTGACAGCACTGAACAAGTTCCCCATATTAATATTTTCACCCTGCTGAATATGCCCAACTATGATGGCTATACTGTAACGCTACACCAGTCGGACCTTATCAAGCGGTTAGTTGACAGTTACATTGTACGCAACAATATGAAAAAAATTCAAGGTTTCCGCGTACGGATTTTCTTTGATAACAGTCAAACAGCGCGACAAAAGGTTTACGAGATAGAGGCGGCCTTCAAAGAATTATATCCAGATGTTTCAACCCACCTTTCTTATCAGGATTTATATTTTAAAGTTACCGTTGGCGATTTCAGAACCCGCACCGATGCCATGCGTTTTTTAAACGAGCTAAAACGAACCTATCCGGGTGCTTATATTGTAAAAGATAACATAAATTTTCCATCCCTATGACTGATGTCTTAAATCACGAGTGCGGTATAGCGCTCATCCGCTTACGCAAATCATTATCGTATTACAAAGAAAAATACGGCTCCTGGAATTACGGCATCCAACGCCTCTATCTGCTGATGGAAAAACAACACAATCGTGGACAAGACGGCGCCGGCGTTGCTGCGTTGAAACTAAACACACCCGTGGGAATTCCTTACATTGACCGCACACGTTCCAATTCCCCCACTTCCATTCGCGATGTTTTCGATACGATTAACGAAGCGGTAAGCATCATAGAAAAACATCCGCAAGCCGATGAGGCTTGGATTAAAGCCAATGTGCCTTATCTCTCGGAACTTTATTTAGGGCACTTGCGCTACTGCGCTCCAGGAGATACCTCGCTTGAACATGTACATCCTGTGATGCGCTCCAGCAACTGGGAATCGCGTAATTTAGTGCTGGCTGGGAACTTCAACCTCACCAATGCCAACGAAATTTTTGAACAATTGGTGGAAATAGGCCAGCACCCGCGTGACTTGTCGGATACAGTAACAATGCTCGAAAAAATCGGTTATTTTTTAGATAAGGAAAACGAAACGATTTATAAGGAATTAAGAGAAAAAGAGTCGGACAAGAATGCTATTGCCAAAGAGGTTGCCAAACGAATTAATATTCCTAAAGTACTCCAGAAGGCTACGTATCGCTTTGACGGCGGCTATGCCATCGGTGGTTTGATTGGTAACGGCGATGCCTTTGTGTTGCGCGACCCGCACGGTATTCGTCCTGCTTTCTATTATGCCGACGATGAAATTGTGATGGTAGCCTCAGAGCGTCCTGTAATTCAAACAACGCTCCGAGTGCATACTTCTACTGTTAAAGAATTGATGCCTGGCGAAGCGATTATCATTAAGAACGACGGCAGCTACAGCATAGAACAGGTTTTACCCTCAGAAAAACGATCAGCCTGCTCCTTCGAGCGGATTTATTTTTCGCGTGGAACCGACAAATCGATTTACCGTGAACGTAAGAAATTAGGCGAGCAATTAGTACCGCAAATCCTCAAGGCTATTAATTACGATATCGATAATGCTATCTTCTCCTACATCCCCAACACGGCCGAAACTGCTTTCTTTGGGATGGTAAAAGGTATAGAAGATTTTATGATAGAGGATAAGAAGAAAGAAATTTTAGCGCTAAAAGAAAAACTTACCGATGATGTACTGCATCGCATCATCAGTAAGCGATTACGGGCAGAACAGATTGCTGTGAAGGATGTCAAGTTGCGCACTTTCATTACCGAAGACAGCGCTCGCGACGATATGGTGGAACACGTGTACGACGTTACCTACGGTGTTGTGCGCCGCGGCACCGACAGCTTGGTGATTATCGACGATTCTATTGTGCGCGGCACTACCTTGCGGCAGAGTATTCTAAAAATGCTTGACAGGCTTGAGCCAAAAAAGATTGTGGTGGTAAGCTCTGCGCCGCAAATTCGCTACCCCGACTACTACGGCATTGAGATGACGCATTTGGGCGAATTTTGCGCTTTCCGCGCTGCCATAGCCTTACTGAAAGAAAGCAACCAGGCGCATATTATCGAAGAGGTGTATCATAAGTGCAAGGCGCAAGCCGAACTTTCCAATACTACATTCATCAACCACGTGAAGGACATTTACCGTCCATTCACGCCCGAACAGATTTCTGCCAAGATTGCAGCCATGCTGCGCCCGGAGGGGATGAATGCCGAAGTAGAATTGGTGTTCCAACTGCTCGAAGGCCTGCACGCCGCCTGCCCCGACAATAACGGCGACTGGTACTTCTCAGGCGACTACCCTACCCCCGGCGGACTCAAGGCGGTGAACAACGCCTTTATTAACTACTACGAGAAGGGGAAGTAGGTTTCAATTAAGAGTTGAGATTTGTGCGGTTTTGATAGATCGGA
>JAIRUB010000085.1 GCA_031254635.1 Prevotellaceae bacterium
CTTCCGATCTCCGCTTTTTTCAAAAAAATTTAGATTTTTTATACTGAAGAAAATAGTATCATTTTGTATTCTCAGATTGCGCCCGTCAACATTGATTTTACTTAGTGCTATATCTTTAAAATCAATAACTGCAGAATCGGGGTTAAGGGTGGAATTCCATAGATTCCGATAAGTAAACCGAAAATTCGACAAGGCTACATTTTTCACTAATAATCGTAGCCCAGGCCCTTTGTTCTTTACAGTATCGGGTACTACCTGACTTTTTGGAAGTTCTTGTAACACCTCTTTGATATTATTGCTTGTTGGCCCATCATACAGGTTAAAAACCCCATCATATAAATTTACGGAAGACAAGGAAAGCCGCTGTCCGGAGATACTGTAATACGAAAGCCTTACTGATGCATATTTCACGTAGAGCAGGGTGTCACCATGAATATCACTTACATATATATCATTTATAAGCAATTTATTGAAAAATGCAAAATGTACAGCGCCTACCGATATCGTAGATTGAGGCAATTGTTTTTGTATGGAATTGGTTATCTGCCGTACTACAAAAGTCTGTATTGCGGGGATTTGTATAATAAAATACAAGCCAAGCATCAGCACAAAGAGGACTATAGAGGTAATTATAACCGTCTTTCGTAATATATGGAGTAGCCTTCGCATTAATCCGGAAAAAATATAGAATAACTTACAAAGTTAGTTTTTTTTTGTATTTTTGTGGTGTTTATTTAGAAAAAAGATGCAAAAAAAGGGAGTTATCATCTTGGGCATAGAGTCGTCGTGCGACGATACTTCGGCAGCGGTACTGCACGATGGCTGCCTGCTGTCGAATGTGTTGGCCAATCAGGAGGTACACCGGGTGTATGGCGGAGTGATTCCCGAATTGGCTTCGCGCGCCCATCAACAAAACATCATTCCGGTGGTGCAGCGGGCATTGGAATTGGCCGAAGTGTCGGTTGAAGCCATCGACGCTATAGCCTTTACCCGTGGGCCAGGATTGCTGGGCTCGCTGTTGGTTGGGACTTCTTTCGCCAAAGGCTTGTCGATATCCACCGGGAAACCTTTAGTAGAGGTGAATCATCTACAAGGCCACATTCTTTCCCACTTTATAGATGTACCGGAAAAACAACTTCCGCACCCTGCCTTTCCTTTTCTGTGTTTGTTGGTTTCGGGAGGACACACGCAGATTATCGTAGTAAATTCGCCGCTTCAATTTGAAATTATCGGAAATACTACCGACGATGCGGCAGGCGAGGCTTTTGACAAATGCGCCAAAGTGATGAGCTTGCCTTACCCAGGTGGGCCAGTAATTGATAAGTTAGCAGCTGAAGGAAACCCTTTAGCCTTTCGTTTTGCCAAACCTCGCGTTGGCGGACTAAATTACAGTTTTAGTGGTTTGAAGACTTCTTTTCTTTATTTTCTGCGCGACCGCTTAGCAGAAGACGCCGATTTCATTGCCAAAAATAAGACCGACCTTTGTGCTTCGTTGCAACATACAATCATTGACATACTCTTGGGCAACCTTATTTCAGCTGTAGAACAAACGGGTATTTGTGAGGTAGCTATAGCCGGCGGCGTTTCCGCCAATTCGGGCTTGCGCAACCGGATGATAGCGGAACGAGACAAGCGAGGCTGGAATGTCTATATTCCCGAATTCCGCTTTACTACCGACAACGCAGCTATGATAGCCATTACCGGACATTACAAATTCTTAGAAGGCCTAACCGCATCAATGGATGTTGTGCCTATGACAAGGAGTGCGCAATGAACAATGGTGAAGGATGGAGAGGTAAAACCACTTGCCGTAACGCAAAATAAAAAACTATTGATGATTAAGAGATGAGTTGTAGCCCCGGGCAGAATCGAACTGCCATCTAAAGTTTAGGAAACTTCCATTCTATCCGTTGAACTACGGGGCCAAGTCTAATACGCCCATTTATAGTAATGCGCTCCCCAGGTAAAACCTGCGCCAAAGGCGGCAAAAATTAGTATATCTCCCTTTTTGAACGTCTTTTCAAAATCCATGAGCACTAAGGGAATTGATACTGCTGAGGTGTTACCATATTTGGCTATATTAATCAATACCTTCTCATCAGCAAGGCCCATACGTTTACCGGTGGCATCAATAATACGAAGATTGGCTTGATGAGGTATCAAGTATGCGATATCATTCGCTGTAAGTTGGTGCTTTTCCATCATTTCGGCAGCCGTATCGGCCATATTGCTTACAGCATATTTGAATACCTGTTTGCCGTCCTGATAAACACAATGTTCACGATTGGTTATAGTTTCTTCCGTAGGCGGATAACAAGAGCCGCCTGCTTTCTGGTAAAGGAACTTGCGGCCAATACCGTCAACATGCAAAATATCGTCAATCAAACCCAAGCCTTCCACATTAGGCTCTATGAGCATAGCAACAGCTGCATCGCCAAAGAGCGGACAGGTATTACGGTCGGTATAATCGGTTATTGCCGACATTTTTTCAGCAGCTACAAGAATGGCTTTTTTTGCACGTTCTGTTTCAATAAATTGAGCAACTGTTGAAAAACTAAACAAAAAACCTGAACATCCTGCATTAATATCATAACCCCAAGCATTGAGAATACCTGTTTTATCGCAAATAATGTTAGAAGTTGCCGGAAACGGATGGTCGGGAGTTACCGTGCAGCAAAGTAACATATCAATATCTTCGGGCTTCGTATTGGTTTTGCGAAGCAACTCTTCTACTGCCCTTGCGCCCATATATGAGGTGCCTTCATGTTCGGCCTTCAATATGCGGCGTTCCTTAATACCTGTGCGAGTGACAATCCACTCGTCATTGGTATCAACCATATGCGATAACTCTTCGTTAGTTAATATATATTCCGGCACATAGCCGGCAACGGCGGTGATAGCAGCAGTTATTTTTGCCATGGTTACTTGTCTAACGCTTCAGCAATTTTATCAACCAAGCGGATTTTTACCGCATATTCTGTTTGCAGAATCATGTTTTCTACAGCTTTGGGCGAAGAAATTCCATGTCCTATAATAACGGGAGCATTTACACCGAGTACCGGCGTGCCACCATGGAGTTCGTAGTTGAAGCGATTAAAATATTCGTTATCTATACCTTGTTTTTTTGTTAACACATACATAGCTTCGGCCTGTTTCAATACTACATTGCCTACAAATCCGTCGGTCACAACGACATCAGCTATTTCTCCCGAGAAGATGTGATTGGCTTCAATATTGCCGACAAAATTGAAATCAGGTGTATCTTGCATAATCTTGAAAACTTCTCTAGTAAGCAAGTTGCCCTTTTCTTCTTCTTCGCCTATATTGAGCAAAGCAACACGCGGGTTGTCTAAGCCCATCATGTGCTTAGCATAAATTGAACCGAGTAATCCGTATTGATACAATACGTCGGGTTTACAGTCCACATTAAGTCCCACATCTAACAATAAAGCTGTTTTTCCGTTCACTAAAGGATATACACTGGAAATAGCCGGACGTATAATGCCGGGAATAGCTTTTACAGTATATATTACGCCTGCCAGCATAGCTCCTGTATTACCGGCGCTGGCAAAACCATCAATTCGGCACTTGGCGAGGGCATGAAACCCCACGCTGATGCTGGAGTCGGGCTTTTGTTGAAAAGCCTTGGCCGGATGGTCGCCCATGCCAATAATCTGAGAGGTGTGTACAATTTCAAATTTAGCAGCATCAAAGCCTGCTTCTGTACATTCAACTTCTATTCGACTACGATCGCCAAATAGTATCAACCGCGTTTGGGGTTGTATGCGCGTATAGGCCTGAATCGCTCCAAGAACAATATTCTTTGGGGCGAAATCGCCACCCATCGCGTCAATTCCTATTCTAACCATAGGAAAATGTTTTTAAAAATTAATTAAGCGCTTGCTTTGTCAATCATCAAACGACCGCGATAAAAGCCGCATTCGGGGCATACGCGGTGATAAAGTACAGCCGAACCGCAATTAGAGCAGTTCGCCAAGGTAGGTAAGTCTAATTTGTCGTGCGTCCGACGTTTGTCGCGGCGTTGTTTCGAGATTTTGTGTTTCGGATGAGCCATTTTATTTTAGTTTTTTATTGTTTACATGTTATTAATTCACCATGAAATTTTGCAATTTTTTCATCATTTCGGGATTGCATTGCCCCTCTGGATGAATGCGCTGAAGCGGCAGGGATACACAGATGCTGTCATAAATATATTGCGACAAATCTATTTCTCCTTCAGAAGGGTCAAGTACGAGCAAGTCATCAGCAGGATTTGAATCCTCTTCTTTTCCGAAGCGAACGGCTAATTCACCATTTGTACTCGCCGGTAAAATCAGATTGTCTAAACAACGGTCGCAATCAAGAGCCACCGTGCCGGTAATATTAATTGTAATTTGCATGCACGAGGACTGTTTATCCAATAAGACCTCAATAATGAGGTTACCATGTTCTATTTCAGAGCCTTCAAACAATTGAAAGAACGCATCGCCTATTTCAAACCTGAATGAATGTTCACCGTTTGAAAGGCCTTTAAATCTTATTATACAATCACTTACGTTTTTCATAGACGTAAAAATGGGCTACAAAGATACTAAAAAAATAGAGAAATGAAAAAAATCCACTACCTTTGTACATGTAGAACTTAAAAATGTACAATTATGAAACAAATTATTACCAGCCCCCATGCACCTAAAGCTGTTGGCCCTTACAGTCAAGCAGTAGAGGCGAATGGGACCTTGTATGTATCAGGGCAACTGCCGTTAAATCCCGAAACAGGAAAAATTGTGGAAGGCGCTGTAAAAGAGCAATCTATACAATGTTTGCACAATATTGGCGAAATATTGGCAGCAGCCAACTACAATTTTACGAATGTGGTGAAATCGACAGTTTTATTAGCTAATATGAACGATTTTGCAGCTATGAATGAGGTATATGCTTCTTTTTATAAGGAGCCTTATCCTGCCAGAGTGTGTTATCAGGTAGCCAAACTGCCGATGGGCGCATTAGTCGAAATTGAGACTATCGCCGTTAAATAATCTGATTATAAAACATAAAAATAACCATAGCTATGGAACAAAAAAATGAAATTAACATTGAATTGAAAGAAGAAATGGCGCAGGGAACTTATGCTAACTTAGCAGTAATTTCTCATTCGCCCAGTGAATTTGTAATTGATTTTGTGCGTATTATGCCCGGCATGCCTAAAGCTCAGGTGAAAAGCCGCATTATTCTTACGCCCGAACATGCTAAACGTTTGCAGAATGCCTTGCAGGAGAACATCAAGAAATATGAAGATGTTTTCGGTAATATTAAGATAAAAGACGGTGGTATGCCGCCAATCCCGATGACTTTCGGTACTGGTACAGCACAAGCGTAAATATTTATGATTGATGATTGATGAACAATAAACGGTACAAGGTAAAAACCAATTTAAAAATTCAAAAATTTAATATCTCGTTTAGCGCTTTACGATAAATCTACAATCATAACTCATAACTCATAACTAAATAAAATGAATCCATTAAAAATTGTTGTGCTGGCCAAACAAGTGCCCGACACGCGCAATGTGGGTAAGAATGCCATGAAAGAAGACGGAACTGTAAACAGGGCTGCGCTTCCCGCTATCTTCAATCCCGAAGATTTGAATGCACTCGAACAGGCATTGCGATTGAAAGATCGTTTCCCCGATTCAACCATTCAATTGTTAACTATGGGTCCCGGCCGCGCTGCAGACATTATCCGTGAAGGTTTATTCCGTGGAGCCGATGGCGGTGTATTGCTTACCGACCGTAAGTTTGCCGGCGCCGATACCCTCGCTACTTCTTATGCCTTGGCGCA
>JAIRUB010000088.1 GCA_031254635.1 Prevotellaceae bacterium
TTTTATCATATCATTAATTTTGGCTGTGCCTTCTTTGATATTGCCTATTGCAGAACTTTGTCTCGTGGAAGATGCGGCAATTTTTTCAATAATCAAGTCAATATTTTCTACACCGCTCACGATTTTATTAAGAGAATCGGCGGTTTCTTGGGCGATTTTGACACCGGTGTTAACTTTATCTTTAGATGCAAGAATAATATCACCGGATTCTTCTGCGGCGCTTGCTGCTTTAATTGCTAAAGTGCGCACCGCTTCGGCAACAACAGAAAAACCTTTGCCATGCTCTCCGGCCCTTGCAGCTTCTACGGAAGCATTAAGAGCAAGCAAATTTGTTTGAAAGGCCACATCTTGTATAGTTTTGATGATGCCAGCTATGGTGTCTGTGCTGATGCGTATATCATCCATAGCCGCCAGCATGTCTGCCATATGAGAATTGCCGCCTTGGGCGTCTGATTTTGCCATAGAAGATAAATTGGCGGCAATTTGAGCATTTTGCAAACTCTCTGAAATTTCTTCATTGATATTATAAACTTGTTCATTAACTTCCGAAACAAATTCTAATTGTTCGTTAAAGCTGGCAGACGCTTCTTGGGAGGCGTTGGCTATGGCGTTGGCACCCATCTGAACTTGGAGAGCTGATCCGGATAGCTCATGGAAAAATTGATTCATATTCGATAAAATAACCTCTATTGAATCTTCAATTTTACCGAAATCCCCTGCGTGTTCCCGAACAATTTTTCGGCTAAAGTCTTTGTTTGACATACTGTGCAAAGTTTTTTGAATTTCTTGTATATAGGCGCCGACAAAACTTATGCTGCTTCCTAAAACGCCTGATACAGCATTAAATTCTTCAGCTATATCAGCAGTATCTTCGTCATAATCAGTAATTTTAGGTATTGACATATCCAGATGCCCTTTACTGAAGGCTTCTGTAAGAATTTTTGTAAGTTTAGAAAATTGTTCTACATGGAAATTGTTTCTTTTTTCATTGCGATGCTGCATTTGTTTGATATGTGTTAAATTGGTCAAAAGAATCATTACAGCAGCTGTTTTGCTGCGGTATTTAACAGGTATGCAATTATACTCAAAATCAAAAACCTGATTGGAGTTAAACTGTAATCGAATCATGGTTTCTTTGTGAACTTTTCCTGTCGCAAATGTCTTTTTGGTATATTCATGGTCTGATACATTTCCATTAAGAAAATCATCAACAAATAAGCCTTCAATTTTTTTGTCTTCGGTTTGTGTAATTTGACGTATAATACGGTTTGCATATAATACCTTATTATCCGAATTTATGATTATAACGGGTTCGGTAATATGTTCTAAAAACTCAACAAATTCATTTTTAACGTTATTAAATCCGTCTAAAATTTCGCCAAAAACGCCATTTAGATTGTCATTTTCAATACGAAACATAACATTGCCTTCGCCTATGGTTTTTTCTGCTTTTTCAAAGTCGTCCCGCAGGGTATTAAGAGATTTTGCAATTTCAAAAATAGACATTGAAATTTTACCGATTTCATCATTGCCTTTTATCTTGATGTTAGCAGCGGTGTTTCCATTGGCTAATTCTCTGGCTATTTTAACCAGACCTTCTAAGGGGTTTAAAAAACGTATGACGATAAGTATAAAAATAACTGCCGCTGCAACCACGCCGGTAACGGTAGGTATAAGAGATATAAAAATATCCCTTGCCAAACCTTGCATATCAGCACCCGGGCCGTATAGTTCAATTAACACACTTCGCATTTGAAGCGACCTAACCACAGCGACCAATCCCACAGCGACCGGCACAATTATCGCAAGAACAGCAACAAGTTTGTTTTTTACACTCATATTTTCAGTAATACGACCCATTTACACTACCTCCAAAAACTATTTAATATATCTTTAGCAAGCAAACCTTTAAATATTGCTTTTAACGCTAAAATGCAGGAGAGAGGTTTTTGTTCCTCTCTCCTGCGCATCTTTTTATGTTATATATTTCGTTCCATAAGGTGCTGTCCGTCTCCCCATATGCTGACATTTACTCCGTTTCCTGCATCAGAAATTATGATGTTAAAAACGATGCTGTTGCTGCCTGCATCAAGGATTTCTTTCAGAAATGATACAGGAAGCACAGTGTTGCGAGTATCAGTATTTATTGCCAAGTCGAAGCCACCAAATACTAACATTTGTAAGGTTGTGCCATATAACATGGCTTCGGATGTGTCCAAAGTAAGCGAAGGAATTTTTGCGTTAAGCGCTACCTGGTTTTGTATTCTAACATGGTTTAATCCGGCGGTTGCTGATGCCGTTTCACGAAATCCGGCTGCTGCTGAGCCGCTTCCGCTTCCTGTGCCTATTATTGGTCCGGTGGCACCTCCGGATTGAGCCAAAATAATTTCTACTTCCATCGCATCACCTCTTGGGCTGTGGATTATAACATCAACGCCCGTGGGGGCATTTCTGCCGCTGCCGCCGTGAAAATGGCTGTCAGGATTTGTTGTTGCGTTAAATTCGCTGTAAGAATTAGAGGAGAAAAAATGGTCCTGGGTGACGCTCCACCTAGCCACAGAATTGGCCAAAAGCTCAGACCCATCCGCTTCCCTCAATCCTACCATCATATGATGACGATTATTATTAT
>JAIRUB010000110.1 GCA_031254635.1 Prevotellaceae bacterium
GGTTTCTGTGCTATGTACATAAAAGGTAATCCCACAGACAAGAGA
This sequence comes from Prevotellaceae bacterium, assembly GCA_031254635.1. Lineage (GTDB taxonomy): Bacteria > Bacteroidota > Bacteroidia > Bacteroidales > UBA932 > UBA932. The sequence continues at coordinate 46 of JAIRUB010000110.1, forward strand.
ATAGCTATAGCCAGAAGGATATACGCCCAACTTAGGTACATACCAATATTGTTCATGTTTTCGGTATCACGTAAGAAAAACAGAAACATAACAACGATGGTACTCCCAAGAAGGAGCCATTTAATATATTTAACAAATTTCATAATCAATTTTCGATTTATTTGTTCAGCTTAACTACGATGTCAATAAAGGAGATGCAGGAATTTTCCATATCCACCACCAAGTTGTCAATTTTTGTGAGGATATAGTTGTAGAACAATTGGAGGGTAATAGCTACCACCAAACCGGCTACCGTTGTAATCAAAGCGAATTTGATACCGCTGGCCACAATGTTCGGGGAAATATCGCCTTGAACCTGAATATCATCGAAGGTGATGATCATACCGATAACTGTTCCCAAGAACCCGATCATAGGCGCAATAGCAATGAATAATTGAACCCATGGCAAGCCTTTTTCCAACAAGCCCATTTGTACGGCGCCGAAAGAGGAAATTGTTTTCTCTACAACATCTACCCCCTCATTCATGCGGCTTAACCCCTGATAGAGAATACTCGCAACAGGGCCACGTGTATTACGGCAAACATCTTTAGCAGCTTCAACGCCACCATTAGCTAAGGCATCCTCTATTTTCTTTAATAATTTCTCTGTATTTATCGTAGATAGATTAAGATACAGAATACGTTCAATAGCCACGGCCAAGCCCAATACAAGCGTAACCATGATTATACCCATAAAGCCGGCACCACCTTCAACAAAGTAGGTTTTCAATTGTTGATGAATAGGCCTTTCAATTGCTTGTCCTTGGGTTGTAGACTCCTGAGCAGCAACATACTGTGCGCTAAAAACCATAAGACCGATAAGGGTCAGGACCATAAACAGTTTTTTCATGATGTTTTTAATAGTTTGAAATGTTAAACAATTTTATTTTTTATAATTTTATTTTAGTTTCCTTTAAAAAGAAAGCGCAATGTACGAATAAAATTTCAATTAATAGTCATTTCACCCCTAATATTTTTTTGCCATAATGATTTAACTATTTCATTGTCTTTTTGTTGCCCTAAAAATAAAAAAAGTTTACAAACAGCAGCTTCTGTTGTCATATCATAGCCGCTGATTACACCTACATTTTTTAAAGCGAGACTATTAGCATATTTTTCCATATCTACACTACCGGTAGGGCATGGTGTAACATTTATTAAAATTAGTCCTCTATCCGAAGCCGTTTTTAATATTTCTAAAAACCAAGAAGTTGTAGGTGCATTTCCTGAACCGTAAGTTTCCAATATCACTGCCCGTAATTCGGAGTGCGATAGCATATTTTTCATTAATTCAGGGTTAATGCCCGGAAAGATTTTCAGAATTCCGACATTGGTATCTAAATTAGTGTGCAGGCATAAGGTTTGCCCCCATTGTTGCGGATAACATATACTATTATGATTAAATCTGATATGTGTTCCGGCCTCAGCTAAGGCAGGATGGTTGCCTGAACGGAAGGCTCGGAACAGTTCGGCGCTGTCTTTGGTAGTACGGTTACCTCTGAGTAATTTATTTTCGAAAAATATACACACCTCGGGAACGCAAGGGTGCCCCTTGTATCGAGTAGCTGCAATTTCAATGGCCGATACCATATTGCTTACGCCATCGGTGCGAATGGCACCAATGGGAAGTTGGCTGCCGGTAAGGATTACAGGTTTTTCAAGATTTTCCAACATAAAACTGAGCGCCGAGGCGGTGTAGGCCATAGTATCGGTGCCGTGGAGGATAACAAAGCCATTGTATCGCTCATAATTTTCAGCAATAGTATAGCATAACTTTACCCAAAAATCGGGTTGCACATCGGAGGAGTCAATTAAAGGGTCAAAACTAATGGTGTTGATGGTAAAACCGAATTTTTTCAAAGCCGGCATTTCTTCTTTGATTTGCTCAAAGTTGAAAGGCTGTAAGGCCCCTGTTTCAGGGTTCTGTTTCATCCCGATGGTGCCACCGGTGTAAATTACCAAGATGCTGGTCATATATGGTTGTTTAATTGTTTAACTGTTGATTTGCCTATTTGGTTATTTGTCGTGAAGTGTGTGGTAAAGCGATTTATGAGTCCACAAATTACACGAATTATTTTGTTGTCCATATATCTTCTCCTTTATTTTCTCCCTTTTTCATCTGTTTTTCTACTTTAACTACTTGTTTACCTTTTTACCTTGTACCCTTTCACCCTTTACCTTCAAGCTTAAAAAGCGTTTGGGCAGTGCGGGTAGTAGTTTCTTCTACTTCTTCCCGCAAGCAGTCTTTAAGTTCGGCTATTTTAGCTACTATATACGACAGATGGGCGCTTTCGTTGCGTTGACCGCGGAAGGGAACAGGGCTTAACCAAGGAGCATCGGTTTCCAAAATAACATCGCTAAGTTCGCTATTTTTTACTACATTTGCAAGTCCCGCGTTCTTAAAAGTAACAACGCCTCCTATACCCATCTTAAAATCACCATATTTTTGAACGCGCCGAAATATTTCTATACTGCCCGAAAAAGCATGAAATACCCCGCGAAGCGCTTTCCCTTTGAATTTATCCAATACCGCAAATAGTTCTTCAAAGGCATCACGCGAATGAACAATCAACGGCAAATCGTAACGGAGCGCTAAGTTGATTTGTCTTTCAAAGGCTAATCGCTGCTCAGCTACAAATTCCTTATTGTGATATAAATCCATACCTGTTTCACCGATAGCCACGAAAGTATGTTGAGATAATTGCTCTTCCAAGAAATCCAGCTCTTCCTGCCAGTTGGCAAACACATCAATGGGGTGCAGGCCTATGGCTGGGAAACATATATCGGGATAGCGGCGCACAAGCTCCATCATCTTAAAATAAGAGTCCCTATCTACCCCAGGGATAATAAACTTTTGAACCCCGGCGACCTGCGCCCGTTTCAGCATTTCGGGCAAATCGTTGGCAAAGTCGTCAACAGCCAAATGAACGTGAGTGTCTATAATCATTTATAAGTTATGAATTGGCAAAGGTACAAAAATTTTCAATTGTGTGAAACAGAGTCGATATTCAGCACAGAGAATTATGTCGGGGATAGAAAAACTGCTACCTCAACAGATACTGTTTGCCGGGGAGGCTCTTGACTACATCTTTGAATTCAAGGCCTAAGAGTAGAGAGGATAGCTTCCCAACGGGAATATTGGTGCGATAGCTGATAACGTCAATAGACTCCGAATCTTTGTTACGCAAGATTTCAATAATGAGTTGTTCTTCTTCCGAAAAATCAGAAAATAAGGGTAACTGTATGCTTTGTTGAACGGCGTTCTTTTCCCAGCCTAACAAGTATTCCAACTCCTCGGCATTTTGTACTAAGGCTGCTTTATTTTGACGAATAAGATTGTTGCAGCCTTCCGAAAACATATCGCCTGCTCGTCCCGGCACAGCAAAAACATCGCGGTTATACGACTGAGCAATGTCAGCCGTAATCAAGGCACCACCCTTAGCCTTGGATTCTATCACTAAGGTAGCATCGGACAGGCCTGCAATAATGCGGTTGCGTTTCAGAAAATTTTTCCGGTCTAATTCCGTATCGGAAGTAAAATCACTTATTATTGCGCCGTGTTCTATGATTTGTCTTACAGTGGCAGTATGACAGCCCGGATATACCTGATTAAGCCCTGTAGCCATTACCGCTACAGTGTCAAGTCCATGACCAAGAGCTGCACGGTGGGCGCAAATATCAATCCCATAGGCCAAGCCACTTACAATAACCGCTTGCTGTCCAAGCTCAGCCAATCCACCGACGATTTTTTCACAGACGGCTTGTCCGTAAGAAGTAGCATGCCGTGTTCCTACTATACTAAGGAATTTATTTCGGTTAAAGTCAATATTGCCTTTGGAAAAAAGCACCACAGGCCCGTCTTCACACTGATGTAAGCGTTCGGGGTAGCTATCGTCGGTGTAGCAATGAGCGTTGATGTGGTGTTTTCGGATAAATTCAACCTCTTTTTCGGCTCGTCTCAACACTTGTTGTGAGGTAATTTCCTTAGACAGCAAAGCGCCTATTCCGGGAATTTTTTGCAGGCTGTTATTCTTTGTGGTAAATACGGCTTGCGCGCTGCCGCAATAGGCGATAAGCCGTTTAGCCAAAGTACTCCCTATACCGGAAATCAGGTCTATGGCAATATAATACATTATTTCTTCGGACTGCATAAAACAAAATTATTTAGAGCGTTTTATAAGTGGTGGACAGTACAGTTTCTTTATGGAAGTCGGCAACAGGCTACAAAATCAGCATAGCGTCACCATAGCTGCCGAATTGGTATTTTTCTTTTACAGCGGTTTCGTAAGCTTTCATAACTATTTCGTAACCTCCGAAAGCCGTCGCAGCCATCAGCAGAGTGGAATACGGCAAATGGAAGTTTGATACCAAACGGTTGGGCACATTAAATTCGTAGGGAGGAAAGATAAACTTGTTAGTCCATCCATTAAAAGGTTTCAACAAGCCTTGGGTAGTTACAGAGGTTTCTATTGCCCGCAAAGTTGTAGTACCTATTGCGCACACGTTCTTTTTAGCATCTTTGGCTTTATTGACAAGCGCTACATTTTCTTCCGTGATAATCATTTGTTCAGAATCCATCTTATGCTTGGAGAGATCTTCCACATCAACGGTACGAAAACTGCCTAAGCCCATGTGAAGCGTAATTTCAGCCTTGTTAACGCCTTTAATTTCGAGACGTTTCATCAGTTCGCGACTAAAATGAAGGCCGGCAGCAGGAGCAGCTACAGCCCCTTCCTGTTTAGCAAAAATAGTTTGGTAACGCTCGGTGTCAATAGATTCTGTTTGCTTGCGAATCCATTTGGGAAGCGGCATTTCGCCCAAGCAGAAAAGGGTCTTTTTAAACTCATCGTAACTTCCATCAAACAAGAAGCGCAGGGTGCGGCCACGAGAGGTGGTGTTATCAATAACTTCGGCTACCAAGGCATCATTTTCTCCAAAATATAATTTGTTGCCGATGCGAATTTTACGTGCAGGGTCAACAAGCACGTCCCACAGCCGTTGGTCGCGGTTAAGTTCACGTAATAAAAACACTTCTATCTCAGCGCCGGTTTTTTCTTTATTGCCATAGAGACGAGCAGGAAAAACCTTAGTATTGTTGAAAATCATTACATCGCCGTCAGAGAAATATTTCACAATATCTTTGAAGATTTTATGTTCGAATTTTCCGGTTTTCCGGTTGATTACCAACAGACGTGATTCATCGCGATATTTGGCCGGATATTTAGCAATGAGGTCGTGTGGTAATTTGAAATTAAAATGTGACAGTTTCATATATTTATGATGCTTCAATAGTTAAGAACCTACAAAGATATATCATTTTTTAGGAACTTCCATGTTTTTTATCATTTTTTCGACAACTTCTAAGTCAAAAGCCTCTTCCACCTTGTATGGGCCGCTACGGATACGTCGCAAAGCGGTGAGGTGACCGCCGCTTTGCAGGGCTACTCCAAGGTCGCGGGCTAACGAACGAATGTAAGTTCCTTTACTACAGGTGATTTTGATGGTTATATCGGGAATGTCATAGTTTAATAACTGTAATTCGCTGATGGTAACCACTGCCGGTTTCATTTCGGTTTCCTTGCCGGCGCGGGCTAATTCATAGGCTCTTTTTCCATCAATGAGTTTGGCAGAAAAAATGGGGGGAATTTGTTCCTGTTCCCCTGTAAATTGTCGAAGTGTCTGCTCAACAACCTCTTTAGTAATGTGTTCGAAGGGATAAACAGCATCAATTTCTTTTTCTAAGTCGAAACAGGGGGTAGTGGCGCCAAGGCGTATATCGGCCACATACTCTTTTTTTTCGGCCTGCAGGCTGTCGGCTAATTTAGTGGCTTTGCCCACGCAAACCAACAATAATCCGGTAGCCAAAGGGTCGAGAGTACCGGCGTGG
>JAIRUB010000149.1 GCA_031254635.1 Prevotellaceae bacterium
CGTGACATATATTTCAAAATTATTTCCAATTTTTCTACATACCTGTTATACTACTTTCTGCACAGCCGAATGGTTGCAAAGCAAAATCAACAATACTATGTCCTCCCAGGGAGCTGCAAAAAGGTTACGGTTATTATTCAATTATACTCTAACACCCTGCAGATTTGTCTCAGAGAGGTTCTTAAGCACAACAGTTAGTAGCTGCACTTATTAACTAGGCTGATTGTACGTATTTTTCAAGCTCCTCATTTAAAAATGGTATAATCACTAAAGAAAAAAAATGTGGTGGTTATTTATGTTTGATGGTGAGCGCTTGGCTGAATTTAGACGTGATAAGCATATGAGCCAGGAACAATTTGTCAAAGCAATAAACATTTCAGTTGCGGCTCTTTCTAAATATGAAAGAGGAATAAACGTCCCGAGTAGCAATGTTTTGGGAGATATTGCCTGTTTCTTCAAAATTTCGGCTGATTATTTTCTCGGTTTAACGGATGAATTATTATCGTTTGATAAATCGCTCTTTATTGCTTTGCCCAAAGACAGCCCGCCAGAACTGAGGAATGATTTACTCAAACACATGGAATTGCTTAAGAAAGAATACCAGCTATAAGAAACAACTCCAATGCTTCCTATAAAATAAAAAACTATCTGTAAAAATATTCATTATTCAGCTGCTGACTAAACATCAACGGTTATTATAAAGGTTTTATGTTTTTCTTCTATTGCCACAGGTTTACAGTGCTGTTATAATAGTCAGCAGAGAAACATTCATAAAGGAGAGTAAATCCGTATGGTGAAAAACAAAAATGAATTTTTCTTAAGTACAATTAGAACTCATAATACTGAGCTAAAATACTATGCTTATAGAAAGACGGGCAACTATGATTTGGTTCCCGATATACTTCAAGAATTGTTTTTACTGTTTTATAATAAGATTGATCATGTAATGGTGCATCCAGACCCAAAGGGTTGGCTGTTTAAATCATTGAAACATATCTGCCAAAAAAAATTAAGACAATTGATGGTTAGAAATGAAGTACCGCTTGAAGAGGCAATGGATGTTTCTTATTATATGCAAGAAACAGCAGCTGGAAATACTCTCCTAGAGATTTTACCGGCGAAGCTATCCGAAGAAGAATGTAGATTTCTAAAAATGGTCTATGAGGAAGAATTATCACATAAAGAAATAGCTATTCGTTTGGGCATTAAAGAAGATGCAAGCAGGCAAAGATTGGTAAGGGTGAAAAAGCGTTGTAGAAAATTAAATAAAAAATAAATGTCACGAAATGACCTTCCCAGGGGATGTATATTAATGAGAGGATGTTTAAGATGACAAAAATAATTGATGCGAGCAGAAACTCCTTGTACAAAGAATTAAATAATAGAAATCCGCTAGAATTGATAGACGAACTTGATGCAAAGATTGATGAAATGACGGAGTATGATTTTGATGGTAAATTGGTTACAACATATTTGGATGTTTTGCAGCAGAAAGCCCCCATAGTGGAGGAATTTGATGATGAACAATTCCTCCAGGACTTTCTGGAAAAATTTCCCACGTTATACGAGGCTGCAATACTCGATCCGCCCAAACAGCGAGCGCCAAAAAGGCGTTACCGCATAGCCGGCGCAATTGCAGCAGCGGCCTGCCTGATTTTCGCAGCAATCCTCGTACCCATAGATGCTTCCGGCCACACTTTCCTGAATAAAATTGTTCATTGGGGCGAAGAAGTGCTGATAATAAAAAGATTACCACCAAGCGGCAAAATGACTTTTCCTGCCGATAGCGAAAGCGAGTACCGTTCTTTGGCCGATGCACTGGAAAAAAACGGCATATCCCCAACCAATTGCCCAACCTGGATCCCTGCGGGGTTTGCTATTAATGAAGTAGCATTAAGTGAAAACGATACAACTAAGACCTTTGTTGCTATTTACCAAAATGCCGAAAACACTATCTATGTTCAAGTAAGACATTGCAAAGGCCATTTAGCTGCTATTTTCGCGGAAAAAGACCCAACAAGCAGTGTTTACAAATCAAACGGGCAAGAATACTATATTTTTGAAAACTTTAGGGTAATAAATGCTGTTTGGGATGACGATAATTCAACATATCAAATATTCGGGGATATATCCATAGACGATTTGCATACAATGATTGATTCAATACAAGGAAGGCGATGATATTTGATGAAAAAAAATATACATGTAATAATAGTTTTGTCCATAATACTGGTTTTATGTATTTCTGTTGCTAGCAATGCAGATACTAGAGCCAGTAAATATTTGGTTAATTATGGCACAGTAATAGCTGCAGAAGGTAGTGGAAAAATACGGATAGATTTTGATGTAACTGGTACAGGCACAATGACAAGCATTGGCGTGACACAGATAGAGGTACAGAAATGGATCAACAACGTTTGGACAACCGATACTACGCTTAAATCGAGCAACTATCCTAATTTTTTAGCATCAAACACTATCACTCATGCTTCATCCGTACGTGTTACCGGTGTAGCGGGAACACAGTACCGGGCTATTCTCACAGCCTATGCGGCTAATAGCACCGGTTCCGATTCAAAAAACTATACAAGCCTCACAGTTACGTGCTATTAAAACCGCCCGATCCCAAACCTAACAAAAGGCATGGGAGAGGATAATATGGGAAAAGAGGAATGGCTGTTGTGTCCTATCTGCAACAGCAAAACCCGGATAAAACTCCGGCAAGACACAACACTACTTAATTTTCCATTATTCTGCCCCAAGTGCAAATTAAAAACCTTAATAAACGTCCAAAAACTTAAAACAACAATTATCAAAGCGCCAGACGCAAAGACGCAGAGCCGATAATTTGTGAGAAAAATCACAGTTATCGGCTCTTTTTTATTTGTTTTCGATAGGTTTCACATAAAATTAAATAGCAAAAGGCTGAAAAAGGCAAGCCACGCGAAAGCGTGAGCACGCAAAACTACAGGGCCTACGGGGATTTCCTCTTGGCAGCCAGTTACCATCTTTTTTTGTGGTTGCCCTATTCGGCTTGAATAGGGCACTTTTTGTTGCCCTCCGTGAGGGGAACTGGCTGTAATTCAACGCAAAAAACATAAGCTGCGATTGTATTTCTTTCCCTTCCGGTTTTGGCCTTGAGCTGGACAGGAGGGGATATCATGCATCCCCGCTGCCGCAGTCCACCACTCCAACCTAGATTTTTACTAAAAAAATCAGATTGGAGGAAGGACAATGTTTGACAATGCAAACCCCTATACCCTGCGAAAGAAAATCATCGCAGGCTTTACCCACTACTATATTCACTTTCTGGACGGCGAGGGCGCCCAGAAAGAAACAGAAGTACACCGCCGGGTTTTCTTAGAGTTCCGGCGCATGGTAAGAACCGAGCGCAATATGCGCCGCTGGGATGAGCGGCATATTGAACAATCTATCCTGATGGATGAAACGCTTTACAACCGGTCGCTTTGCCAACCCAGAAGTGTTGAGGAGACTGCATTAGGCAATTTGCATAATGAGCAGCTTCAGCAGACGATTCAGAGTTTGCCAGAAATCCAACGGCGGCGATTTGTACTATGCCACGAATTTGGGCTTACTTATGTGCAAATCGCCGAGATGGAGGGCTGCACAAAAATGGCTGTCAAATACACCATTGATAAGGCTAAAGCTGCAATTGCGAAAAAACTTGAAAATATTTAGAGATAGGGTCTTTGCTTTTAGCCTCCAAAAGTGGAAACAGGTGAGAGGGTAATTCTCCTCCTCACCTGTTTCCCGCAAAAAGCGGCGAACAGAACAGGGCGAATCTTTGAAAACTGAATAGAATATCTCGGGCTATACAGCACTGCCGAGTGCTTTTATAAATAATTTAGGTTTGTATGTCACAAAATAGCCAAAAAACATGATATATATAGTGAAGGGGTGTTCACAATGAGAGAATATAAACACAAGGTTGTTAAAGGCGCTGGGACGTCAGAAAAAATTCAATTAGGCAGAAAAGAGCCGCTAGAGTTAATAAATGAGCTCTATACCAAAATTGAGGAAATGGGCGAATATGACTTTGACGAAAAGCTGGTCAAAGAATATCTTGCGGTTTTGCAGGAAAAGACCCCCTTAGATATGGGGGACGATGACGATGTTGAGTAATCCTTTAAGGAGTTTAAGGAGAAAAATGCCTTGCTTTACGAGGCTGCTACCTCCGACACCCCTTATTGCAAAAAACCACAATAACGCTACCTAAAAGCCAGTGCAACTTAAACAACAATTATCAAAGTGCCGTACACATAGACGCAGAGCCGATAATTTGTGAAAAAAATCACAGTTATCGGCTCTTTTCTTTGATTTTCGACAGCTTAGCATACAATTAAAATTTTTTTGAGATAGGGGCTTTACTTTTGGCCTCCAAAAGTGGAAACAGGTGAGAGGGTAATTTTCCCACTCACCTGTTCCCCGCAAAAAGCGGCGGATAGGGCGAATCTTTGAAAACTAAATAACCATTCATCAAGCACTTTCCCATTGCTATTGCAGGAGCATAAGCCACCTTAGCGGTTGCGCCACGATGCTGCGGGGAGGAAGCAAACAGATTCCACTAGTATTATGGTCTGTGCCTATCCTTCCCTGTAGCGAGCGAGAACCTTCCGGCTATAAATACCGGGTTGCCCCCGGTACGGCAATGACCGGCAATG
>JAIRUB010000157.1 GCA_031254635.1 Prevotellaceae bacterium
CCCACCGTGGATGTATGGAGGCAAAGCATTTCTGAAAAAAACACGAAGTAAATATGCTTCTTAAGTGGCGATAGCCTTTGGGCATCTTGCCTACATTATCACCATGAGCTAAATAAAAGATTTCGCCGTTCAAGTTAACTTCAAGCGGACGATGATGCACCTGAATGCCTAACTCATCGGAGATATAGCCGAAGGTCCATAAGTCGTGGTTACCGGGTAAGAAATGTATTTCAATGCCGATGTCAGCTAATTCGGCTAACTTGCCTAAGGTGCGGATGAAACCTTTGGGAACAACTTTTTTATATTCACACCAGAAATCAAAAATATCGCCTAAAAGAAAAATTGCCTTTGCATCTTGCGCTGCCATATTTAACCAGGCAACAAAACGCTGTTCGCGTTGCTCTGCGTTGTTTACAGGAAGTCCCAAATGCACGTCGGCGGCAAAATAATATTTATCTTTTATTTGCAAAGTTCAGCTATTTTTTTCTCTAAGTCTTTCCCCAAAAGATTACTTGATACAATCTGTCCTTGCTTGTCGATGATATAAGAGGCAGGCACACGCTGCACATTGTAGAGTTGAGCGGCAGGCGAGCTGGCGCCAAGGCCGTCGCACACATTAATCCATGGCAGATTTTGTGTTTTCACCTGTTTAGCCCATGCAGGCTTGTCTAAATCTAATGCAACCTGATAAATTTCTAATCCTTTAGTCGAGTATTTATTGTACAAGCTGAGAAGTTCATTATTTTCCATACGTTGTTCAACGCTTGCAGGTGCCCAGAAATAAACCAATACCACCTTGCCTTCTAAACTCGATAATTTTACTCTTTGGGCATTCACGTCGGGTAAATCCAAATCGGGGAATCCAATTTCTTCTACGCTCATATCACCCAAATCTCTTTCGCGTATGCGGTGTTCATACTCGTCGTGCAGCATGGCTATATAAGCCGATTTTGGATATACGGTTTGTAAACTGTCGTGCAGCATTTTGAAATAGATACCATCGTCAGCCGAAGCAAACACTTGCAGTCCGGTGGGGTAGCGCTGATAGATGGCAGCTATGGAAGCAAAAGATTTCGGATAAGTGAAAATAAATTTGATTGCTTCACGTTTTTGCTTTACATATACGCTTCCCAATTCAATGTTGATGCGCTTATACACGGCATCGTAATCTTTAGTTCCTTTGTGTTCGTCCAATACTTTATACAATGAATCGAAGCGCAGCATGGAAGTGTTGAAACCCTTGTTCAATTCTTGTACCAATAAAGAGCCATCGGAGCCGCTCACCGTATATTGAGGTGTACCGTCGGAGGTTAGTTCTATTTTTTCACCTGCCTTAACAAGTAGTGTAGCTATCTGAGTGCTGTCGGTTTTTAGATATAAAAATGCAGGCTCTGTAGCGCTTGGTAATTTAAATTTATACTTAAAACAACCCTTGGCGTCGGTATAGATGGTGTCGAGCAGTAATTGTGTAGTTGCACCTATTTGGCTAATGCTAAGTTTAGCGTTTGGTGCAGTGTAAATACAGCCTGAAATATTGGCCGTAGGCTTGGTACACGACCAAGCTATAGCAACCAATACCAATAATAAAATTATTTTCTTCATATTAAAAATTACTGCTTATTTTGTTTGCTAATGCGGTAAATTCTTTGGCACTCATTGTGAGTTTAGTACGGTTGAAATTCATGTCGGCCTCGCTGTTCATCGGGATGAGGTGAATGTGTGCATGCGGAACTTCCAAACCCATTACCACTATGCCTATGCGTTTGCAAGCTATGCTTTGCTTCAATGCACCCGCTACTTTTTGTGCAAATTGCATCAATTCGCCCAAGAGTTCGGGCTTAAGGTCGAATAGATAGTCGGTTTCTTGTTTAGGAATTACTAAGGTGTGTCCTTTGCTGAGGGGATGAATGTCTAAGAAAGCGAAGAAACGCTCGTCTTCCGCCACTTTATAGCAGGGAGTTTCTCCATTAATAATACGGGTGAAAATAGTAGCCATAATTATTTGCTAATATCCAAAATTTCTAATTTCATAGTGCCTGATGGAACTTTAACATCCACCACCTCTCCTTTCTTTTTGCCTAAAAGCGCCTTGGCAATAGGCGTGCCCACTGCCAACTTGTTTTGTTTGAGATTGGCTTCCGACTCGGCAACTAATTGGTATTCCATTACAACCTTGGTGGCAAGGTTTTTGATTTTTACCTTTGTCATAATTTGCACGTGCGACAAGTCAATACGCGACTCGTCAATAATACGGGCGCTGGCAATGGTACTTTCCAATTTGGCAATTTTCATTTCCAACAAACCTTGCGCTTCTTTAGCCGCATCGTATTCGGCGTTTTCCGATAGGTCGCCCTTATCGCGCGCTTCGGCAATTTGGCACGAAATGGCAGGGCGTTCTATACTTCTTAACTGTTCTAATTCGGCACGCAACTTTTGTAATCCTTCTTCAGTTACATAGATAGTTTTAGACATGTCTATAAATCTTTTTTTCATTTTTTCGTTATTCTTATAAAAGAAAAGAATTTCGGCCTTATGGCCGAAACCCTTTTTTATTATTTTGCAAAGGTAGTAAAAAGAAATTATTATTCTAATATTTCCTTTGCTTTTTTTAGTGCGTTTTCTATATTATTACAAATGAACTTTTTACCAATTTCATTGGCTAAACCCGATTTTTCGAGCGTAGCGAAGACATCCTTATTTACACCCGATAGTATAATTCTGATTTTCCAATGTTTACATCGTTCACACAAATTTCGGAGGTTATGCAAGCCTGTAGAATCCATAAAGGGCACTTTGCGCATACGCAGGATACGGATTTTAGGCCGTTTATTGACTGAAATATGTTCTGCTTCGTCAAATTTGTTGGCTAATCCAAAGAAAAAAGGCCCGTTAATCTCATATACTTCCACGCCTTCGGGGATATTCAGTATTTCCTTTTCGGCGCTGTCATCGTAATCGGAACGATTAATTTCGTTCTGAATAACTGAAATACTTGAGGTTTCCGATACTCGTTTAAGGAAAAGAATTACAGCCATCAATAAACCAAACTCAATAGCAATGGTAAGATCAATAAATACGGTGAGGAAGAAGGTGGTGAGCAGTACCAGCACATCGGCGCGCGAATTGCGCAGCAAACCTTTAAACGAGCGCCACTCACTCATATTATAAGCTACCATAATGAGAATACCCGCTAAACAAGGCAAGGGAATGTAGGAAGCCAGCGGCATTAGGCACACAAAAATGAGCAAAAGCACAATGGCGTGGATAATTCCTGCAATGGGCGTGCGGCCGCCGTTATTGATATTAGTCATGGTGCGAGCAATGGCGCCTGTGGCCGGAATACCGCCAAAAATCGGGGTAAGGATGTTAGCAATTCCTTGTGCTATAAGCTCGGTGTTGGAGTGGTGCTTTTTTCCGGTAACACCGTCGGCCACCATTGCAGCAAGCAGGGATTCTATGGCGGCTAACATAGCTATGGTGAAAGCAGGCTGGAACAACATACGTATGGCTTTCATATCAATGATCGGGGCTTCGGGCGATGGTAATGCAGCACCTCCCGCCAATTCGGGGAACTTACTGCCGATGGTTTCCACATTAAGGCCGAAGACGGCAGTAAGTACAGTGGCGATAATAATAGCGATAAGCGAGCCCGGAATTTTCTTGTAAGGCCAAAAAATAATGGCCAATATGGTGAATACGGCAAGCCCCACGCTCATTAAGTTAGCCGAAATAAAATGTTCAAAATAGGCAGTCCATTTATCAATAAACTCTGAAGGTACGGCTCCCATGTCGAGTCCGAAAAAGTCTTTAATTTGAGAGGTGAAAATTACTACGGCAATTCCGCTCGTAAAGCCTACAACAATAGGGTAAGGGATAAATTTGATGATGTTTCCCAATTTGAGTACGCCCATGAGTATTAACATGATGCCGGCCAAAATAGTAGCGATAATAAGGCCATTCATACCATACTCTACCACAATGCCATAGACAATAACCATAAAAGCGCCGGTGGGGCCGCCAATCAAAACCTTAGTGCCGCCGAAGAAAGAAATAATAAATCCGGCGATAATGGCGGTAATCAATCCCTGTTGCGGTGAAACCCCTGAGGCAATCCCGAAAGCAATAGCTAAGGGGAGGGCTACTATACCTACTATAATACCTGCCATAAGGTCGGCAGTAAAGTCCTTTTTGGTATAATTTCTTTTCTTAATCAGCTCAAACAACTTTGGCTGAAAAATATCGCTGATTTTAAACTTTTTAAGATAGCTCTCCATATCTTTTAAACGAAAAAGAAAGACAAAAATACTGATTTTTTTGTAAGAATAAAAGAAATGTCTAACTTTGTATCCTTTAAAGTTATTTGTAATGTTGCCCGGATGGCGGAATTGGTAGACGCGCTGGTCTCAAACACCAGTGACAGCAATGTTGTGCCGGTTCGATCCCGGCTCCGGGTACAAGTTAAGAAAGGCAAAAGGCTGTTGTTGAAAAATATACAGCCTTTGTTATTTTGTTTACTGGCAAATTATTGGCAAAAGTACGTGGAATAACTTTTTTTACGGTCTAATAGTCAAAAGTGTTGATGAAAAGGCATCATTTTTCACTAATAGTCAAAAGTGTTGATTTTTCAGGCGGGATTAATCCCGCCTGAAAAATTTAAAGGTTTTTCTAAAGTACT
>JAIRUB010000164.1 GCA_031254635.1 Prevotellaceae bacterium
TGTGCTCTTCCGATCTGGTATTCAAGAAGCATTTTCCTACATGAAACCCAGTGATAAAGCCCGTATAATCATGCCCTCATGGCTGTCGAATTATGTGGAATCGGGGGTAAGGACTCATACCACAACTGCTATCTACGACTTGGAGTTGGTACTGGTGGTTCCGGATATAGCCGCTTTTCAGACTGATTCACTGAAGCAGTACAGTGTCCAAAATTTTGGCGGGACTGATTCCTTGAAATATGACTGGTATTTTATTTCTACAGCACCGGGTGATAACGAACTTCCGCTTGCCGGCGACACCATAAAAATCCGCTATGCCGGTTATTTTCTGGATGGTTTTTTGTTTGATACCAATATTGAGTCGGTGGCTGAATCAAATTACGGCGATGATGTGGATAAATCGGCAACTTATGCGGAATTGACAGTGATTATGGACGATGATGTATCGAAGATGAGTGTTGTTGCAGGATTTGCATACGCTTTACAGCGAATGAGCGATGGTGAAGAGGCCACTACTTTCTTTTCTTCCGATTACGGCTATGGCACTGCTACCTCCGGCCAAATACAACCCTATTCCATGTTGCGCTTTGATATGGAAGTGACTATTGCTCGGAAAGTTGAAGAAGATTGATATTTCTGTCTTTCGTACTTCGCTAATCTCTTAACCTAACATTTCCGTTTTTATCCGTTCAAACTTCGCATCTAATTCGGCGTCTAAGCGATTGTAATCGGCTTTGCTTGCTAAGACTGTGCGGACGCCGAAATAGAACTTGATTTTTGGTTCGGTGCCCGAAGGACGTACACTGACAATAGTGCCGTCTTGTGTAATAAATTGCAACACATTGGATGCCTCGCGCATATTAATGGGATGCCGCAAATCGGTAATCATGTCAATGGTTTCCCGTGTTTTGTAGTCGTGTATAAGAACTACACGCGAACCGTCAATGCTTGTCGGCGGCTCGTTCCGGAATTTCACCATCATCTGCTGTATCTGCTCAAGGCCATCCTTGCCTTTCTTCGTAATTGATACGAGCTTTTCTTTGAAGAAACCAAATTCAACATACATATCCAGCAATATATCATACATGGTTTTTCTTTGGGATGCCGCCCAAGCCGCTATCTCGGCCAATGTGCAGCAAACCACTACAGCATCTTTGTCGCGCACAAAATCGCCTACCATATAACCATAGCTTTCTTCACCGCCGCCTATAAAAGTGGTTTTGCCCTCCTGTTCGCGAATTATTTCGGCAATATATTTGAATCCTGTATAAACGTTGTAACATGCTACGCCGTAATGGTCGGCCAACACTTTTATCAGGTCGGTAGAAACAATGGTTTTGACGATAAATTCTTCACCCTTGATTTTGCCTAATTCTTTCCAACGGCGCAGTAAATAATAGGAGAGGAGGGAGGCCGTTTGGTTGCCGTTGATTAAAATAAATTCTTTTTTATCATTGCGGATAGCTATACCCACACGGTCGGCATCGGGGTCGGAGGCCATCACCAGGTCGGCACCGGCAGCAATGGCCTTGTCTATCGCCATTTTTAGCGCAGTTCCTTCTTCGGGATTTGGCGATTCTATTGTTGGGAAATTTCCATCGTTCACATCTTGTTCCGGTACACGGATAATATTAGTAAATCCTTTGCGGCGCAAGGCTTCCGGAATAAGTACCACTCCTGTTCCGTGCAGAGGCGTATATACTATGCGCAGTTGGTTGTGGGTAGCTATTGCTTCGGGAGATAAGCCCATGCTCAGCACTTTTTCTAAGTATAATTCATCAATCTCCTTTCCTATGCGTTTGATGTTGGTGACAACGCCGTCAAATTTCACCATACTTGGGTTGGTAATCTTCAGCACCTCGTCAATAATATTGGTGTCGTGCGGAGAGATTACCTGCGCGCCATCGTCCCAGTAGGCTTTATAACCGTTATATTCTTTCGGATTATGCGAAGCAGTAATTACCACGCCGCTTTGACAGCCAAAATGACGAATAGCAAAACTCAACTCAGGTGTTGGGCGTAGTTTTTCAAATAAAAATACTGTGATGCCGTTGGCCGAAAATACTTCAGCGGTGATTTGTGCAAAGTAAGCGCTATTATTGCGGCAGTCGTAAGCAATGGCCACTTTGATTTCAGGAAGGTTTGGAAAAGATTGTTTCAGGTAGTTGGCCAACCCTTGCGTAGCCATGCCTACCGTATATTTATTCATCCTATTAGTGCCAACGCCCATAATACCGCGTAATCCGCCGGTACCAAATTCTAAATTTTTATAAAAAGATTCTTCTAATTCTTTAGGATTTGTGGCGATTAAAGCCTGCACTTGGGCTTTGGTTTCTTCGTCGTAGTTTCCGGTGAGCCACGAGGCTGCACGTTGTTTAATAATTTCGTCCATTATTTTTAGGTTTAAGGTTTTTAAATGTTGATTTTTTGAAAACAACGTACCAAGGCCTCATCCCATGTGGGAATATGAAGCCCGTAGCTTGTTTTTATTTTTTCTTTACTCAATACGCTATATGCAGGTCGGGCCGCTTTGGTAGGATATTGATTGCTATTAATTGGATGCACAAGGCAGGGGCGTTGTCCCAATGCCATAATGCGCTGTGCAAAATCGAACCAACTACATTCCCCCTCGTTGCTGTAATGGTAAATGCCGGGGATAAATGGTTTTTCGTCTTTGTCGATTTTTGAAATAATAGTCCAAATAGCCTCTGCTAAATTGGCAGCGTAGGTGGGGGCGCCACGTTGGTCGTTCACAACATTTAGTTCACTGCGCTCGGCGCCCAAGCGGAGCATGGTGTTGACAAAGTTGTTGCCCACAGCGGTATACAGCCAGGCAGTGCGAATCACCATACTTCGGGTGTAAGCTAATGCGGTTTTTTCGCCCATCAACTTAGTGCGACCATACACCGATTGCGGATTTACAGGATCCGTTTCCAAATAGGGTGTCTGTTTTTTTCCATCAAAAACATAATCCGTAGAAATATGCATGAATACGGCATTTACCTGTTGAGCGGCAGCCACTAAATTGTTTACTGCTGTGGCATTAAGCAGCATAGCCTCTTCCTCCGCGTCTTCTGCCTTGTCCACAGCGGTATATGCAGCGCAATTAACAATAAAATTCGGGTGGTGTTTATTTATATAATCCTGAACATTAGATCTTTGGGTTATGTCTAACGTATCTATGTCCGTATATAAAGGTTGTAAATCGGTATAGCTGTTGGCAAACTCTTGTAAATCGCGGCCTAATTGTCCCTTACAACCGGTAATCAATACTTTTTTACCCATTTTAAGAAATAAATCCAAACTATGAAGATAGTATTTATTTTTGAATTAAGTGGTTAAAGTTGCTTGTTTGTTGTGAAGCGTATAAGACCTTAAGTGGCTTAAAGACATATTAAACTCTTATCTCACCGTTCTTCCGGGATATTGTTTTAGTGCTTCTTCCAGGCATTTCATAGCTTTTTCCAAGTCGGGAACATTCAATACGTAGGCAATGCGTGCTTCGTTGGCGCCACGGCCGGGCGTAGCATAAAATCCTGAAGCGGGTGCTATCATTACGGTTTGTTTTTCATATTCGAATGACTCTAACATCCATTGGGCAAATTTATCGCAATCGTCAATAGGCAGTTGGGCTACTGTATAAAAAGCACCTTCGGGCATAGGAGAATAAACGCCATCCATCTTATTCAAGGCATTCACCATATAGTCGCGGCGACATCGATATTCTTTGCGCATAGCCTCGAAATATTCCGGTGGAGTATCCAAGGCGCCTTCTCCGGCAATCTGGCCTAAGGCCGGAGAACAAAGACGGGCCTGAGCAAAACGCAAGACCGATGCCATAATAGCCTTATTGCGGCTCACCACAGCGCCTATACGCACACCGCATAAACTATAACGTTTCGACACCGAGTCGAGTAATACTACATTTTCTTCCACACCTTTCAAATCCATACACGAAAAGAAAGGTTTGTCGCCATACAGAAAATCGCGGTATACTTCGTCGCTAAAGAGGTACAAATCATGCTTTTTCGCCAAAGCACCTAATGCTTCTAATTCCTCTTGCGTATAAACATAGCCGGTAGGGTTACTGGGATTACAAACTATAATAGCTTTGGTTTTAGGGGTAATCGCCTTCTCAAACTCACTCACCGGAGGAAGTGTAAAGTCCATATTTTTACCGCTGCTCACAGGTTTGAGCACTACTTCCGACCAGCGAGCAAAAGCGCGGTAGTTAGTATAAAAAGGTTCCATTACAATCACCTCGTCGCCTGGATTTGTACAAACCATAAATGCCATCATCACTCCTTCGGAGCCTCCGGTAGTAACAATTATATCCTGAGTGGTAATATCGCTCATACCAAGCGACTGATAGAATTTAGCCAAGCCAACGCGATAGCTTTCTATACCCGCAGAATGTGGGTATGCAACTTGTTTCAGTTGAATATTTTTTACCGCATCCATAGCTTCCTTTGGTGCATCCACATCGGGTTGGCCGATATTCAAATGATAAACCTTTACCCCTCGTTTTTTAGCGGCTTCAGCAAAGGGGACTAATTTACGGATAGCCGACAACGGCATCTCATGCGCTCTTTTTGATAATTCCAACATAGGTATAAAATTTTATAGATTTATTAATTTACAGATTTTAGATTACAAATTTACATTAAATTTTGGAAAAACGATATATTTTGTAAGTAAAGTCTGTAAAATTTACAGGTAATTCATTATCAATATTCATAATAACCTCTTTACCTGTATCAAGCAAGGGCGTCAGTTTATAACTACATCTGGCAGCCAAGCCCATACTAGTGAACGCATGTTGAGGAATATGCAGGTTAACGGTGGCGATATTGTTTCGCGCAGTGCCAAACCAAGCCACAATTAACAATTGTTCTTCAGAGGTGTACCGCAAAAAGGCGTAGCAGCGTTCCATTTCCGGCCGATTAATATTCGCCCACATTAAATCATAAAATTCACCGGTAGCCAAAGTGGCTGAATCACGAACAAAGCTTAGCAGTTGCCGGTAGGCGGCTGTGATTGGCGGGTATACCCCGCCATTATCCTCCGACGGTATTATTCCCGCAGATTTTAAATAACGCTGTAGTTTGGGCACGTTGATATAGTCGAAAATGGAAGTGCGGCCATCGTCGCCGCTGAAGCCCACAGCGCCTTCGGCAGGCTCGCCGGTTTCCTGACCAGCATAAATCATAGCAGGGCCTTGGTGCATGGCTGCACTCACCAACATAGCCGGCAAAGCCTTCCATGGGTCGCCTGCAAAGAAGTGCGAAGCAATACGTTGTTCATCATGATTTTCCAAAAAATGTAGCATGTGTGAGCATATCCCCTCCACCGCTTGCCAACAATGTGTTATCTCAAAGGTTGAACGTCTGCCACAAATCACCTCTCGTAAGGTGTCATACAGACCCCCTTTATTATACAAATAATCGAAATGTCCGATAGTAACATAGTCTTTATAGGTTTGTGGATTATAGGTTTCTGCAATAAAAATAACCTCGGGATATTGCGCTTTCACCTTAGGAATAACCCAATTCCAAAATTCCAAGGGCACCATTTCGACCATATCGCAACGAAAACCATCAATCTTTTTTGATGCCCAAAACAGCAAAATATCCAACATTTTTTGCCACAAGCCAGTCCCCGCATAGTTTAACTTTACAGTTTCATACCAATCATTAACCGAGGGGTGGGTAGTAAAGCAGTCGTTGCCCGTAGCCTTGGCAGGAGATTCAATATAACGAATTTCAGCAGCATCAAATGGCAAGCCGTAAGGCTGGATATTTTGCGGCAATACCAAGTCGCCCTGCAAATAATAAAAATCGTTGATAACAGCGGAGCTTTGCGTGGGGTCATCATCTTCGCCTAAATCATGTATGCCTGCAGGCTTTTGCAGCGATTTATAATTGCGGGCTACATGGTTGGGTACAAAATCAATAATCACCTTCAAGCCTGAACGGTGCGTACGTTCCACTAAAGCTTCAAATTCTTCCATCCGGCGATTGATATCTTCTGCCAAATCGACTGCCACGTCATAGTAGTCTATTACTGCATAAGGCGAGCCTGCCCTGCCCTTCACTATTTCGGGATAAGGCTCTGGTGTGGCATGGCGCAATATACCTGTGTACCAAATATGCGTAATGCCCAGAGCAGCTATCTCTTGCAAAGCATTGTCCGTAAAATCATTGAACTTCCCTACGCCATTTTGTTCAACTGTTCCGGCAAATACCTGCTGCTCCACCTCGTTCCCAAACCAACGCGGAAAAACTTGATATATAAGTACTTTTTTATTATTCACGTAGCGTAAATTTATACAAATTTAAGCAATTATTCGCAATACAATGAACTTTTATTTCTATCTTTACACATAGAAGTTAAAAAATGTATGAATTAGGAAATTTTAAAATTTTTGCATATAACATAACACATATCATAAATACTACAAGTATAAGACATGCAGTATTTTTCTACATTCTAGAACTTGAATCTTCGACAAATTCAAATTGCTAAATAACAAAGAGCGATAAACGGCGTGAATTTCGCTCATTTATCTGGTTGTTTGGCAGTCGAAGGCCTCAAGTTCGGAAGCAAAGAGTCTTGTTCACGCTTTTTGTTTATCGGGAGTTGGGCAAGATAAATAAACAGATAAAAGTAAAATCGAAACCAACCCTATCTCCCAACTTTATGAAAGTTTTCGAACAAATACAACAATTGCAACAAATACATCAACTTATTATTGTATCAGGAAAAACCGGTACACCAAGTGAGTTTGCCCGAAAATTGGGCATAAGTCCAAGTCGATTATTCAATATTTTAGACGAATTGAAAAGCCGTGGCGCACCCATCGTCTATTCACGTTCGGTTAAAAAATATTTTTATAATAAAGATTTTCAATTAGATATATCCTGTTATTTTCAAAACTTGCATTAACAAAATGAAAATCTACATTAATTTTTATTCACTACTTGTTTAAGGAACAACAGCAGTTTTCGTCTATTTACGAATTGAGTAATTATTTGAGAAAGGGTTAAAGCGAATTATGAGTTATGAATGTTGATTTGTTTAACATCCTTTATCTTTCACCTCCTAATCTCTAAATCACGTAGTCATTTTTTCCTATATTTTTGTAAAAAAATTATGCATTTCTATGCAGCGTTTGGGTGTAATTTTGTATCTCTACTACATGTATAGAACCTTTAGATATGTAGTGAATACGACTTATTTTGTGATAGTAAAAAAATCGTAAATATTTGTACCTTTGTCTAAATAATATATAACTTTTAAAAATCAATAATATGAGAATCTATTTGGCTGAATAAGTCTGCATTATGGCCTTGCATAATGTGGACGTTAAACAACAAAGCGCACCTGCAGGGAAAGGTATCTATGCTGTAGAAAAACTTATTTACCTTCCCTGCAAACCGACGCCCAGAGGTTAAGCGGCAAAAATGTTGCAACTTGTAAAAAACAAAGATACGAAAATAAAATAACAATTTAACAAATTAAAAAATATGAGAAAAAATACAATTAGATTAACAGCGCTCTTAATAGCATTTGTAGCATTAGTTACATCTTGCGCAAAAGTAGACGAAACTAATACGGAGATATTTCAAAACCCTTACGCACACGTAGGTAAATTGCATAATGATTTTTTGACTAATGTTAAAAACAACTTTCAATCTGATTTAGAAATAACTGAATTAGAGGATGGGATTAACTTTATAACGGATTTTAATATATCTTATGTTTCAACATTAAATATAAGTCCGGAAGAAAAGGCGATGTATGTTAATTCTTTAAATGAATATAAAAGATTTGTAAATACTACAATTTTTTATAATGAATTTTTTGCTCCAAGTACCAGGAGTAGTGAGGGTAAATATTTTGACTACTTAGAGGAAGCACTATCTTTAGAGTTAATTGACGACTTTGAATATGAGCAATTAGATTTGATAGGTCGGACATTAATAGGAAATTACAATGGCAATATTCCTGATCATAAATTGAAGCGAGTAATTTTGGGAATTAATGATCAATGGATAGAACAAGGATATACTGTAGATTCACAAAATGGACAAATATTAGCTGTGACATTAGCAATATCTATTTCATCAATAGAGTGGTGGGAAGAAAATCCTGATGTTTTTGAACTAACAAGAATACTGCCGGCTTGGGCGGGTGCAGATATTGCAGGTGCAGTTGGTGGGGCTATTTGGTCAGCAATTACTGGGGGAAATCTTGCAAGCGGAGCAGCTGGGGGCGCTATAATGGGATCTACCGGAGTTGCAGGAAAAGTGGGTAAATGGCTTGCAAAATTATTTTAATATGTACATAAAAGAAATCATTACATTTATTATTGTTGTTGTTTCCGGTGGAGTTGCAGGCTATCTTTTTTATCTATATTATGATAGAAAAAAGAAAAAAGATGAAAAAGATTTGAATAAAAGGGAATCAATGCTTACTTCAATTTTTACTTTTGTAGCAATTGCACTGTCTGCTTTTTTCATTTCTTTCACTGATAATTATTTCTATATGTTTTTAATATTCGTAGGAGTAACTATAGGAGCAGGTCTTATTTTGGGGCTATTGCTTATTATATTGAAAAAACTACGAAGGGATAAAAATAATAGTAAAGAAGAAACGATGTAGTTGTATCTATAGTAACAGCAAGGAGTATGGGTGAAATCTTATGGGGAGTAGCCCATTTTTATAGTATTCATTTATAATAACTTATTTCACCTCTAACTCTTAGTCACTTAATCACTTAATTACTTAATCACTTAATCACTTAGTCTCTAAATCTCTTAATCCCAAATTTATTTCTATCTTTGTAACCTTAAATGTAGTAGATTATGCAATTAGCTGCAAAGTACAATCCCGCAGAGGTGGAAGATAAATGGTATGCCTATTGGCTGCAACATCGTCTGTTTCACTCGGAACCTGGTGAGCGTGAGCCATACACCATAGTAATTCCGCCACCCAATGTTACGGGCGTATTGCACATGGGGCACATGCTCAATAATACCATTCAGGATGTATTGGTACGCCGCGCCCGCATGCAGGGCAAAAATGCCTGTTGGGTACCCGGCACCGACCATGCTTCTATTGCTACGGAAGCTAAAGTAGTGGCTAAACTCAAAGAGCAGGGCATCAAGAAAACCGATATCAGCCGCGACGAATTTCTGCAGCACGCTTGGGAATGGAAAGAAAAACATGGCGGTATCATTCTCGAACAGCTAAAGAAATTAGGCGCTTCGTGCGACTGGGAACGCACCAGCTTTACCATGGATCCTGCGCTAAGCCAAGCTGTTATTGATACTTTCGTTCATTTTTACAAAAAAGGATGGATTTACCGCGGCGTTCGTATGGTAAACTGGGACCCTGCAGGCAAAACAGCTGTGAGCGACGAGGAGGTAATACACAAAGAGGTAAATAGTAAACTGTATTATATTAAGTACAAGATACAAGCCCCCCCCGCCCCCCAAGGGGGAGCTGGGCTCATCATCGCCA
>JAIRUB010000167.1 GCA_031254635.1 Prevotellaceae bacterium
GAGCGACAATCCTACACCCAGCAACACGCCTATGGCTCCTCCGGTAACACTGATAAGGATAGCCTCCGATAAAAACTGTGCAATGATATCTTGCTTTTTTGCACCGATAGCCAATCGCGTACCTATTTCTTTGATACGTTCCATCACCGAAGCAAACATAATATTCATAATACCGATACCGCCCACCAACAAAGAGATTCCGGCAATCGCGCCTAACACTATATTAAATATATCTTTGGTGCGCCGCTCTTGTTTAAGCAATAATTCAGGGACAGTAATTTCGTAATCTTTCACGCCCTGGTGACGGCGGAGCATCATACGCCCCAACACTTCCGTAGTTGAATTCAAGTCTTCGGTTTCTTTCACCTGCACAATAATTCTGTCGAGCTGGTGGTAATTCTTTTTACTATCATCCTCCGGAGCAGCAGCTGTTCGTATTGTTACACGACCGCCTGAAACCCTTACGCTCGCACCTTCCGATTGCTTAGTATTAACTGTAGCCCTGTTTTGATAACGCATAAGCATGGTTTTTACAGGGATAAACACATTGTCGTTATATACATTCACGCCGGCATTATCGAACGAAGATGCAGTAGTTACAGTACTTTTAGTAAGTACGCCCACTACCTGCAGCCAAATATTTCCAAATTTTACATATTTTCCGATAGGTTCCACATTATGGAAAAATTTGGTTTTAATGTTATATCCGATAACACAAACCGACATCCCTTCTATATTCTGCTGCTCGGTAAAATAATTTCCGCTTTCCAAGGGGAGGCTGTATAAACCAAAAAAATCGGTAGACACTCCCAAGAGTTTGGCAGGATAACGCATGCCCGACTGGGTAATAAATGAACTAATCGAAATTTCGGGGCTAATACGTTCCACATTAGGCAGGACATGGCGAATAGCTTCGGCATCGGCTAAGGTTAATCCGGGCGAAAATTTTTTCGATTGCGACTCCCCTTCTCCTGCCTCATCCTCTGTTCCTATATCCTGAGCCGGAACAATCACGATATTATTTACGCCCACCATTTTGATTTGTTCCAAAATTTCCTGCTGAGCGCCATTCCCTATAGCCAACATACTGATTACGGCAGCTACCCCGAAAATAATCCCTAATGCCGTGAGCATTGATTTCAACTTGTTACTTAAAATTGATTCAATGGCTATATGCACATCGTGCATATAGGTATTAATTAGTCCTCTTAGCATTGCGCATATTATTACGACGTTCACGCTGTTCTGTGGCCTTTTCCTTACGAGTAGCTTCTTCCGTCTCTTTTTGGCGAACACGTTCCTTTAATATTGGAATTAATTCGGTACCGGCCAGCTTCAACTTATCACCTTTTTCCGGCTTCGACAAACAAAGCTCATCCCCTTCCTTTAAGCCTGCTATGATAATCACAAAATTTTCATTCATATCTCCGGGTACTACCACCTGCCGGGTTCCATTTGTACGGTAAACATAAATCAAGGTATCTGAGCCAAATAAAGCTTCTATGGGAATAAACAAGGTGTCGGCGAAAGTAGTTGTTATGATTTGGTTAGAGGTAGTCATGGCAGGGCGGAGAATAGGATCGCTTTCCTTAACCCTCACCACCACTTCAAAAACCTTGGCATCGGTATTTTTTAGTTGCTCTCCTATATTCGACACCTCCGTAACCACACCGGTATAACTTTTATCGGGGAAGGCATCAACACCCACACGTACTTGCTGGCCGCTGCTTACCTTACTGATATCTATTTCATTTACATAAGTCTTCGATTGCATCACCGACAAGTCGGGCAAGGTAGCTACAGTAGGGTCCCAAGGACTGATGGTTGAACCCGCTTTACGTTTTGCCCCTACCCATTCGCGATAATAAATTACCATTCCGGGCTTCGGCGCTCTTATAACAAATTGTCGCAAAACATTTACCATTTCTTCCAACTCTCGGCGTTTACGGGAAAGATTAATCTGTACATCTTTCACTTGTGCAACGGCTTGCTCTTCTTTAAGAGTATAATTTTTAACCTCTTGGTCGTAAGCACGCTGAGCTCGTTCCAAATTATTCTGAACCTGACGTTGAGTTGCAGGAGGTTCATAAATCGATTGTTCCACTGCTATTTGCTTTTCTTCCAAATCGAATTTAAGATTCGCTAAATTATTTCTTATGCCTCTAAGATTCAAAGAGGTATCTAAAAGCACACGTTCATATTGGGCTTCTAAGCG
Source organism: Prevotellaceae bacterium (assembly GCA_031254635.1). Classification (GTDB taxonomy): domain Bacteria; phylum Bacteroidota; class Bacteroidia; order Bacteroidales; family UBA932; genus UBA932. The sequence goes on from JAIRUB010000167.1 coordinate 2,216, forward strand.
TTCTAATTCATCCTGAATATCTTTAAGCCGGGTATCGCCAGCCGAGCGGTCAAGTGTAGCCACCCAATCGCCCTCTTCCACCACAGTCCCTTCCGGTACCATGTCCAAGATTTTTATATCGCCTATACGCACATTACGGTCGCGCATAGCTTCCGGCCCGTCAATCCGTTCCATATTTTCCGCTTCTAATTCTCCTGTGGTAGTCACCACAATTTCAAAAGCGCCACGCTTAACCCGTGTAGTTTGCTCTCTATCACCACCTCCAGAAGATGCTAATAACCAAATAATTAAAATTACACCTATGATGGTAAGAGCTACATAAATTTGAATTTTCCTTTTTTTCATAAGACTTGGAACAATTAAACGACAAATATAAGCAAATTATCCCTGTTTTTTTGTCGTTTTTATTTTTTTGTTTTATCTTTGCAATCCCAATTTAGGGAAATTTATATTACACGGTGGATGTAGCTCAGTTGGTTAGAGCATTGGATTGTGGTTCCAAGGGTCGTGGGTTCGAACCCCATCTTCCACCCCAAAAATCTTCGATAAATCGAAGATTTTTTTGTTTAGTCCCTTTTTTTTGCTATCTTTGAAGGTTATATTGCTTAATTTTAAACGAAATGAGAGGAATTATTTTGGCAGGAGGCAGTGCTACCCGCTTGTTTCCATCATCTAAGGCTATTTCAAAACAAATTATGCCGGTGTATGATAAACCTATGATTTATTATCCCTTATCAACACTTATGCTGGCCGGTATCCGTGAGATATTGGTAA
>JAIRUB010000223.1 GCA_031254635.1 Prevotellaceae bacterium
CCATTCGGTAATCCGTTTTTAGGTGTTCGATTATTGGCTCTATCGCCGCTCGTACTCTAAATTTCTTGCGCTTGCTCTGCCTTTGATAGGGGGTATCCATCATTTTAGCCGGTGAAGGCAGTATGATTTTTATACCTTGGATTTGTGTTTTTCCCTTCCCCCCTTGATCATAAACAAGTTCTTTGGGTAATGGAATATCGTTCTTTCTCATTTGATTCAGCAATGGTGTATCGTGTGGCCATCATACGGATTATCTAAAAATGCCTGTATCACCAATATGATTTTCTTTCCTTTCTTCCCGCCGGTTATCAAACCTACTTTATTGCCAAACTCATACTGCTTGTGAGCCTTGCCTTTGGAAATACCATTGGTAAAGGGTTTGTGAAAACTGTAAACTTTGTTTGCGTCCTGCTGCTGCTGATTGACAGCCCGCTTGTAAAGTGCTATCTCGTTTTGGTAAAAAATTTTTTGCTCAGAAGTCATTTTCCTGTCTAACTCAGGTAACATCTTATTGGCTATCGTTTTCAACCGCTTTCGGGCTTTCTTTGACTGTTTCGTACGCCGGTGATGTTTGCCGTTGTAAGTATCTCGCAGCAACTGTTTGCTCTCGCGAGTAAAACGTTGTCGCTGCTTAATGCAGGGTCCGATTCTCCAACACGCTTGCGAAAGTGGACAAAGTCGCTCGGATCAAAGGGAAATTTATGTTCGAAAAATACTCCTCCGCAAAAGTATTGAAAATAAACATCGCGAACCCAATATTCAGGAAGCCTGTCGTCGCCAAGATTGTACAAATGTTTTAACATCAAACAGCCAACCATTGTCCGTATGGAACTCTTGGCGCTCCCTTGTCTGAGTAATATGGCTTAAACTCATCCTCAAAGTACTGCCAGTCTATAGTCTTAGACAACAATGCCAACCCGTGCTTGTGATCAATCAAATCTTCCAAACGGGTGCGAAATAGTTCGCGATGGTTTTCAGGTAATTTTCCTAACATAATTTGCCACTTTTTATACCACAAAGCTACAAAAAACGGTAGAATTCACCAAACTTTTCTACAACTATTTTATTGATTGTTAATAAATTATAAACTTTTTAAGGAGCGACTAAGTAAAACAAAAAATATGCGCAAGGTACAAAAAAATTCCAAATTACAACCCACCATCAGTTTTACCATTAGACCGACTTAGTCCCCTAAAAACTATACGTCAATCCAATATTGAACGATTCGTTAATTTGCAGGCGGGGGCCGCGCAATTCTGTAGTATTATCAGGTAGTTTCACCTGATAACGCGACTTGTCTTTATATACTAAACGGCAATATAATTCGGCTGCAAGGAATGGTGTAATCTTAATCCCCAGCTTGTTTTCCCAGTCCATATCAATGTTCTGCGGATTATTAGTATAATTCGAAAAGAGTTCCATCTTGGTATTAAAATACATCATCTCCAAAAAAGTTTTCTTATAAATAATACTGGCATAAAAACCTATATTGGCTGCCCTTGTTTTGCCCGGTTTTACATCCGAATAAATACCCTTACGAGAAATTGTAGTATCGAGTACAAAGGTAAAGCGGCCTGAAATGGGCGCTAAGGTAATATCCAAGCCATTATTTTTAAAACTCATCCCCAGCGAAGTAATCAAAAAAGCCGGTGAGAACAAACGGGAAATAATGGTTTGATCGCTCGACGATTTATAACCGGGAGAAAATTGGCTTTTCAAATCAACCAAAGCCGTATAATAAAATTTGGATTTTTCGGCAGTGCGAAGCCCAAAAGTGTTGGTAAACTGGAAACGGTCTTCTTTCTTCTGAAGATTATTTACATTGTCCCAAGTCATGGCATAAGCGCCATCGAAAGATGATTTAAAATACCACAACCGTTTTTTATAGACATACGACAAGTTGGAAGTAACACGTAAGGTTAGGTTAGGCACTCCGCCCGATTCCCAACTGTCGGAATAGGAAATTTGGGAGAAAGAAAGCCCGTTATTACCATGAAATTTACTAACAGGCTTGGGTTTTGAAGAGCCTCCTTCGGTGCTATTGGTTTTGGAAGTATCGGCTGCGGCTGTCTGCAAAAACTGGGCTTCCGGAATTACCGGTTTTATTATCTGGGCAATTGTTACATTCACGAATAGGAACAGGAACAATAAACTAATAATTCTTCTCATATCAACTATATATTTCTAATACTTTTGCTTTTTCTTCAGGTTTTAAATGAATATCGGCTATACAGGCTGGCACGAGCAGGGTTTCTCCTTTGCGTAAGGTTTCTTTCATTCCTAAACAATCTACGCTGAGCGCTCCTTCAATACAGAGGTAAATCACAAAACTGTCGCGCCCTAACAAAGGCCTACCAGCCGTACTATCAATTTCCAAAAGATTGGTAATAAAATAAGGGCAATTCACTAATTCTACCAGATTATTTTTTTTCAATAGGTAAGAAGTTTTATAGTCGTGTTGAGCGGTGTAGTTAAGCACATCGATGGCTAAGTCGAGATGCATTTCGCGGGCGGTAGCCGGATTATGCTCCCTTCCCCAATCATACACGCGGTAAGTGATGTCGGAGGTTTGCTGAATTTCGACCAGCATCACACCTTTGCCTATAGCATGGATACTTCCGGCAGGAATAAAAAACACGTCGCCGGGCTGAACCTGCTCAAAATTCAATTGCTCAGGTAGTGTGTTTTTAACAGTGTGTTCATAAAAACTATGGGCGCCGAGCGGTTGATTAAATCCCACATAAACACCCGCATCGGGAGCGGCATCCAACACATACCACATCTCTGTTTTACCGTAGGCATTGTGTCGTTGCGCAGCTGTTTCATCATCGGGATGCACTTGCACCGAGAGGGTTTCAGTGGCATCAATCAGCTTTACCAACAAGGGAAACTCCATGCCAAACTGTTCATACACCTTCTCGCCCACTAATTCTCCCATATATATTTCTACCAACTCTTCAATATTGTTGCCTTTAAGAAATCCATTGGCCACCTGCGACAGACTTTTTTGCACGCCCGACAATTCCCAACTCTCGCCGATTTTCTTACCGGCATCGAAAGGTTTTCCCAAAAGCCTCGCCAAACGGGAACCTCCCCAAACTATTTCTTTGGCTATTGGCTTGAATTTTAATGGATAAAGATTCACAAATTTGAAAATTTTCGGCAAAATTACAAAAAATCTGCTAAAATTTCGTTTTTTTATCTATTTTTGTTCTGATTTTCTGAAATAAAACCTAATTATGTTAATTATTGGCATCGCAGGAGGAACAGGCTCGGGCAAGACTACCGTAGTGCGAAAAATCACCGAACTTTTGCCTAAGGAACAGGTAGCTATTCTATCGCAAGATTCCTATTACAAAGACAATAGTCATCTTCCTTTGGAAGAGCGGTTAGTATTGAATTTCGACCATCCCGATTCCTTAGATTTCGAGTTGTTGGTTAAAGACATCAAAGCGCTGAAAGCAGGCAAAAGTATTCAGCAACCTATTTACTCCTACCTTACTTGTACCCGCGCCAAAGAAAGCATAGAAGTTGCTCCCCACGAGGTAGTAATTGTGGAAGGAATCTTGATTTTCACCCGCGCAGAGCTTCGTAAGTTAATGGACATCAAGATTTTTGTAGATGCCGATGCCGACGACCGCTTAGGCCGTGTGATTTGTCGCGATATAGTAGAACGCAACCGCTCGGCGCAAGCCGTATTGGAACGCTATGAAAAGACTGTAAAGCCCATGCACTTGCAATTCATAGAACCCTCTAAACGCTACGCCGACTTGATTATCCCTCAAGGCGGCCACAATGAGGTGGGGATTGATATGCTGCACGCTATCATTGAGCGAGCCACATCAATGAACAATTAACAATGAATAATGAACAATTCAAAAGAAAGGGACTGCCTGAAATTTTAGACAATCCCTTTCTTTTATAGTATATAGTAGTGTTTTTGAGCAAAAATTTATTTCAAAATTTTATTCAGTATTTTTTCTGCTTGCTCAATATAGATGCGCCAAACTTGTTGCACAATTGTGTGGGAGATTTTGGTTGTTCATTTTTTCGTACCTTTGCAGGAGCCTTTTTACTCTCAATTCTCAATTCCTTTCCGTTAGCGGGGTGGCCGGCCCGGCGCAAAAACCTAATTCTTATTTCCTGTTATTAATCAATTCATTTATAAGCAAAGATAAGAAAAAATATAAAAACTCACAATTTTCGTTAAAAATTGAACTACGACAGCAATGAACGATAATTTTTTAGCACTAATTCAAGACTTAAAATCCAAATTTCAAGGCTATTAACTCTCAATTCTCAACTCTCCACTCTCAATTATTCATTATTCATTATTCATTAATCATTATTTTTCCGTATCTTTGTCGCCCATTTTGCGGACATGGCGTAATTGGTAGCCGCGCCAGACTTAGGATCTGGTGCCGTAAGGCGTGGGGGTTCGAGTCCCTTTGTCCGCACAAAAAAAATGAAAAATGGAGAGTGGAGGAAGAGTAGTTAAGGGTATGTTAAATGTAGTTAAAGTAGAAAATTAGAGAAATGGGAGAAGTACAATTTTTATCAATCTTCATCAAATAATCAATCTGTAAATCCGTAAATCGCTTCACGTCTAACGCTTAACGATAAATAATTAAATGAAAATCACGCAAAACAACATTGACGAACTAAACGCAACCATTGCATTAACCATTGAACAAGCTGATTACGAGCCGAGGGTACAAAAAAGCCTGAATGAACATCGCCGCAAGGCCGATGTAAAAGGCTTCCGCCCGGGTATGGCCCCTATGAGCCTTATCGAAAAGATGTACGGCAAATCAATTTTACTCGACGAGGTGCAAAAACTGATGTCGGAAGGCCTTAACCAACATATTAACGACAATCAGCTTCAACTATTGGGCGAACCCCTGCCCAACGAAGATGATCCCAACAAGAACGATTGGGAAAAAGGCGGCGACCTTGAATTTAAGTTTGATATCGCCTTAGCGCCAAAAATCAATATCTCCTTCACGGAAAAAGACAAGATTCCTTTCTACAAGATTCCAGTAACCAAAGAAGATTTGGATAGCTATAAAGAAAGCATTCTGCGGCAATACGGCAAACTCGAAGATACGGAAATTTCCGTTGATGACGGCTTCATTACAGCTACACTCACCCAAGGCGAGCATATAATTGAAAACACGCATATCTCTCTAAAAAACATTGAAGACAAGAAACTCAGAAAGCCTTTTATCGGCAAGAAAGTTGGCGACGAAATGGAGGTGGATGTGAAGCAAACCTTCACCAACGAAACCGATTTGGCGGCTATGCTGAAGGTGAAAAAAGAAGAATTAGGCAATTTTGAACCTGTCTTCAACATAAAAATCAATGAAGTCAAACATTTTGTTCCAGCCGAACTCAATCAAGACTTGTTCGACCGTATTTTCGGCAAAGACGAGATAACAAGCGAGGAAGAATTTAACCAAAGAGCCGAAGAACGCATTGCCGGCGAATTTGCACAGGAAAGCAATTACCGTTTTGCTAAAGACACACAGGCCAAAGCGCTCGAAAAAGCTGACTTAGCATTGCCTGCCGACTTCCTGAAACGTTGGTTGCTTTATGCCAACGAGAATAAACTTTCCAAAGAAGAAATTGATAAAAATTTTGATGCCTTTGCCGAAGACTTACGTTGGCAAATGGTTCGCGGATATATTTTTAAAGAACAAAAATTGGATATCACCAAAGAAGAAATGCTTGAACATGCCCGCCAGATGGCGCGTTACCAATTCGCCATGTACGGCCTGCCCAATGTTCCCGACGAACATATCGACCGTTATGCCAACAATATTTTGGCTAACGAAAAAGAGATTAAACGTCTCTACGAAAAAGCGGAAGACGACAAGGTAATAACCTACATCAAGAGTGCAGTCACATTGGATGAAAAAGAAATTACCATGGAAAAAATGCGAAAACTTTACGAGGAGGATAAAAAATAATGCAAAACGAATTTCACAAATATGCCGTAAAGCATGCCGGCATCAGCAGCTTGACACTTCACCGCTACTCGTCGATGTATAATGGGTACATCAATCCTACTATTATTGAAGAGCGTCAATTGAATGTAGCCACTATGGATGTATTTTCCCGTTTGATGATGGACCGCATTATATTCTTAGGCGTTCCCATTACCGACGATGTATCTAATATTATTCAAGCTCAATTGCTTTTCTTAGAGTCGAGCGATGCTTCCAAAGATATTCAATTATATTTGAATACACCCGGAGGCGTAATATATGCAGGCCTCGGTATTTATGATACTATACAATTGGTGTCGTCGAAGGTAGCAACTATTTGCACCGGCATAGCCGCATCTATGGGCGCTGTTTTATTAACAGCCGGCAGTCCCGGCCTTCGTTCGGCGCTTCCGCACTCCCGCATAATGATTCATCAACCTATGGGTGGAGCCGAAGGACAGGCATCAGACATTGAAATTGCTGCCCGCGAAATCTCCAAGCTTAAACGTGAGCTGTACGAAATCATAGCTTCACACTCAGGCAAGGAAGTAGAGCAAATAGAAAAAGACGCCGACCGCAATTATTGGATGACTTCCAGGGAAGCCTTGGAGTACGGCATGGTTGATGAAATATTGGTAAAAACGAAAAATAAATAAGCACTTATGCCTAAAAAACGACCTCCGTTAAACCCTTATTGCGCTTTCTGCGGAAGAGTTGTCGAAGAAGTAGCTTTATTGCTCGACGGGCTCGAAGCTTCTATCTGCAACGAGTGTGTTGAAGCAGCCGCTTCCGTGGTTAAAGATACCTTGAAACTACCGGTATCTCCTTCCTCAACAACGGACGATATGCCGGTGAAACTGCTCAAACCACAAGAAATAAAAACTTTTCTTGATCAGTATGTCATTGGGCAGGAACAGGCAAAAAAATATTTATCGGTAGCTGTTTACAATCATTATAAACGCATCAATCAGCCGGTAAAAGACGAGGTTGATATTGAAAAATCGAATATTCTGTTGGTGGGCGCTACCGGCACCGGTAAAACTTTGCTGGCACGTACCATCGCCCGCATGCTCCATCTACCTTTTGCCATTGTTGATGCTACAGTACTTACAGAGGCCGGCTATGTGGGCGAAGATATAGAAAGTATCCTCTCCCGCCTGCTGCAAAGCGCCAATGAGGATGTAGCGAAGGCCCAAAAAGGAATTGTGTTCATTGATGAAATCGACAAGATTGCGCGTAAAAGCGACAATCCATCCATTACCCGCGATGTGAGTGGCGAGGGTGTTCAGCAAGGGTTACTCAAGCTGCTGGAAGGCGCTATTGTGAATGTTCCTCCGGGGGGTGGGCGCAAGCATCCCGAGCAAAAAATGATAGCTGTCGACACCAAGGATATCCTGTTTATCTGCGGCGGTGCCTTTGAAGGCATAGACCGCAAAATTGCCCAACGCCTAAACACCCAAGTGATAGGCTACAAGGCTGTACAGAAACATGCGCACATCGATAAAAACAACCTCTTGCAATACATTGCTCCGGCCGACTTGCGCGGCTACGGGCTAATCCCCGAAATTGTAGGCCGACTACCTATCGTGACTTACTTGCTATCCCTTGACCGTACAGCGCTACGTAATATCCTCACTGAGCCTAAAAACGCCATTATCAAACAATATATCCAATTATTCAAGATGGATAACATCAAATTAACTTTTGATGATGAGGTGCTGGATTTTATTGTTGATAAGGCCATAGAATTTAAATTAGGCGCCCGCGGCTTACGATCTATTTGCGAGGTTATTATGATGGATGCTATGTATGAGTTACCTTCAACCAATAATAAAAGCCTGCGTGTTACCTTGCAATATGCTAAGGATAAAATGAGCCAAATAAAGATTGCTTGCTAATTGCTACTTCACATCCAATTTAAACGTCTGTTTCAAATCCTGTACCTGAGGGTATTTTTCCGTTAGGTGACGAAATTTTTCGGAGGGCATATATAGTTGTGTGTCACCATTGGGTTGCACTTCTTCCACTACTGCAACTTCCAACTGTAAAGAGTGATTGTGTAATGCTTTGGAAAGAAAATTCAAGATTTCTTCCGCCATATTTTTCTGCATCCACTCGCGTTGGGCCTCATTCACTACCGAAAAAGAAATAACAAAACTGTCTTTCAATATGGGTGTAGCACTTCTCAAAGCGTTGGCTAAACGCGGTTTGTTGGCCACATGAATAACCAATTCACCCCAGGCGACTTCTAATTGCTCTTGAGTAAAAGGTTCGCATTCGTGCGATTGTTCAACAATTTTTTCTTCGACAACGGTTTGCTTTGCTATGGCCTCTTTCAAAGAAAAACTTTTAGGGGCAGCAGGTATAACCGAGGGTTGCACCGTAGCGCTTGCAATAGTAGCAGCCACAGAAGAAGAACTTGATGCAGCAGCCGAGGCAATAACAGGATCTCCTTCTTCTATTTCGCTATCATCGTTTTTTTTTTCAGCGCCGATATTCGACAAGCGCACTAAAGTCAACTCAATCAACAAACGCGGGTTTCCGCTGGATTTATAGGCCATCTCGCAGGCATTAGTCAATTGCAGGGCTTCAAACAAAAATTCTTCAGGAACTTGTGCAGCTTGCGTTTTATAATGTTCGGCAATCACATCGCCCACTTCCAGTAAGGAAACCGTACGCGGTTCTTTGCATACCAATAAATTACGGAAATGTATGCTTAAACCGGCAACAAAATATTGGGCGTCAAAACCCTTAGCCAATACCTCGTCAAAAACTAACAATGTATCGGCAAAACGATGTTGCAGGAAATGTTCGGTAAGTTTAAAATAATATTCGTAATCGAGTACATTCAGGTTTTCAATAACTCCGGCGTAGGTAATATTATCGTCGCAAAACGCCACTACCTGATCATAAATCGACAGAGCGTCGCGCATGGCGCCATCGGCCTTTTGAGCAATTACATTCAAGGCGGCAGGCTCTGCTTGCACACCTTCTTTGGCAGCTATTCCGGTTAGATGTTTAACAATGTCGGGGACGGTGATACGGCTAAAATCATAGATTTGGCAGCGTGATAAAATAGTGGGAATAATTTTGTGTTTCTCGGTAGTCGCAAGAATAAAAATTGCATGCGCAGGCGGCTCTTCCAAAGTTTTCAGAAAGGCATTGAAAGCGGAAGACGACAGCATGTGTACCTCATCAATGATGTAAACGCTGTATTTACCGATTTGAGGCGGCACGCGCACTTTTTCGTTGAGCAGGCGGATATCCTCCACCGAATTGTTTGAGGCGGCATCTAATTCGTGGATGCTGTAGGAACGGTTCTCGGCAAAGGAACGGCAGGACTCACATTTGCCACAAGCCTCTAAATTATCCGTAAGGGTCAGACAATTAATGATTTTAGCAAAAATGCGGGCGCAGGTGGTTTTACCCACGCCGCGCGGCCCACAGAACAAATAGGCATGCGCCAACTGTTCACGCTTAATGGCATTTTTAAGCGTAACCCCTATCTTTCCCTGTCCCACAACTGATTCAAAGGTTAGCGGACGGTATTTCCTTGCTGATACAACAAAAGACTCCATAACAAGGCAAAGGTAGTATATTTTTTTTGATAATGAAAAACCGAGCTATTTATTTTGTTATCTGAAATATTTTCTGTTACTTACAATTCTTCTCATTATCCACTACAAATAGTTTATCATTTTTGAATTATATAAAGTACAATATATTTTTACAATATAAAAATATTTATTATCTTTGCATCAAAAAACGATGTCAAAAGAACGTATATTAGTACAGGCGAGATTGACGACTATAAAGTCTCAGTTGCGCAAAGATGAAAAATTTTCTCAAGGAGTTCGGCTCTATGCGGTGTATCAAATTAAGCTTGGTCGCACTGCG
>JAIRUB010000069.1 GCA_031254635.1 Prevotellaceae bacterium
AGATGCTGTGGGGCTGATTGTGAATGGCTATGCGCGGGAAGTGCTTAATCAGCTACCTATGGAATTTGCTGTGGAAGCACAAAAATTATTGCAAATTTCTTTGGAGGGAAGCGTCGGATAAACCTATTTTTATTACCTTTGCAAGATGTCTCTTCTAAATTAATTATATATAATTTTGAATATGCGAAAACTAAGGCTTGACGAAATAACCCGCTTGCAACAACAAGATTGTTCGGCAGACGATTGGCAGCAAATTACCGTTGCCGATAATTTCTCGCCCGAATATCTTCACAAGGTAAAATTTACGGGAGCAAATATCTTAGGAACATTTGATACCACCATCGCTTTGCAGGGAGGAGTAGAAATTCATTCCGGTATTTACGATGCCTGGCTGCATAATTGTACGGTGGGTAATAATGTGCTTATTCGCGGAGTACGCGACTATATAGCTAATTATATTATCGAAAATGAAGTGGTTATTTTTAATGTTAATCTGATATTAACCGACGGAGAAACCACTTTTGGCAACGGTATCAAGGTAGAAACCATCAGCGAGGCCGGAACGCGCAGCGTGATGATGTATAATCAGCTTTCGGCGCATTTGGCTTACATCTTGGCCAGCTATCGCCATCGCCCGCAGTTGATAAAAAAGTTTGAAACATTGATAGATGACTACGCACAAACGCAGAAAAGCCGTTTCGGACGTATTTCCTACGGAGTGAAAATTATGCGCTGCGCCACGATTATGAATGTCAACATCGGGCCTTGTGCCTTGCTCGATGGAACGGATACGCTGCGCAACGGAACCATCAATAGTGTTCCTGAAGACCCTGTGGTTATTGGAGATTCCTGTCATCTCGAAAATTTTATTGTTTGCTCCGGCACCAAAATACTTAACGGAACAGTAGTGTCGAATAGCTTTGTGGGACAAGGCTGTTTGTTGGATAAGCAGTATTCATCGGCGCAATCGCTGTTCTTTGCCAATTGCCAGGGGTTCCACGGCGAGGCTTGCGCTATCTTTGCCGGACCATACACCGTGACTCACCACAAATCAACGCTGCTGATTGCAGGGATGTACTCCTTTATGAATGCCGGCAGTGGTTCTAATCAGAGTAATCATCTGTATAAGTTAGGCCCCATACATCACGGTTTTCTCGAAAGAGGAACCAAAACTTCCAGTGATTCCTACATCCTGTGGCCATCGCGTATCGGCGCTTTTACGCAGGTTATGGGACGTCATACCAACCATGCCGATACTTCCGATTTCCCTTTCTCTTACATGATTGAAAAAGATAATGCTTCGTACCTTGCACCCGCAGTGAATTTGCGCAGTATAGGCACCGTGAGGGATTCCCAAAAATGGCCCAAGCGCGATATGCGGAAAAGTAAACTGCAATTAGACCATATTAACTATAATCTATTAAGCCCATATACGGTAGGAAAGATGGTACGGGGGCGCGATATTCTCTTGGATCTGTTTAATACAAAAGACGAAATATTATCGGAATACGAATACAAAGGTGTAAGAATAGAAACCCGCATTATGAACCGTGCTATTAATTTATATGAACACGCCTTCTGGAAGTTTCTCGGCAATTCGGTAATTTCCCGTTTGGAGAAAACAACAGAAAAGTTGACAGAAGCGGTTATCCGCCAAGCACTGCAAAAAGACACAGAAATCGGCAGCGGCAACTGGGTGGACATAGCAGGCTTGATATGTCCCGCCTCGGTCTTGAGCAGTTTGCTCGATGGTGTAGAGAATGGTACGGAAACCAGTTTGGGAAAAATTAATGTCGCCTTTGCCGATTTGCATAGAAATTATTATATCTACGAATGGACATGGGCTTTTGATGTTCTCGAAAAATTCTATAGCAAACGCCCCGATGAATTTACTCGAGAAGACTTAAAACAGGTAATACAAAAATGGATTACCGGTGTGCAGGCTATTGACGATATGCTTTATGAAGATGCTAAAAAAGAATTTACTTTAAGTAAAAAGGCAGGTTTTGGCGCCGATGGTAATGAAGAAGATAAAGAAAAGGATTTTGCCAATGTAAGAGGCAAGTTCCATACCAACCCCACAGTGGTGGCGATTACGGAACATAAGAAAGTAAAAGAAGTCTTAAGTAGAAGTATTATGGAAAGAATGGGAATATGATGGATAACTTTTTCTCATTTTTCAATATCGATAATGTGCTGTTTATTATTGGCAAGCAGCAGGTGAGTTATTTGGAAGTGGTGTGCATGTTAAGCGGACTGGTATGTATCTTTTTGGCTGTCAGGGCTAAGGTTTCCAATTTCTGGTTCGGTTATTTGTATAATATTTTATTGTTCCCGCTATTCTTGCAAAAAGGTTTGTATTCAAGTATGATTCTACAGCCGATATCGTTCGCTATTAATATTTTTGGACATTATCGATGGACGCATCCACGTCGGAATGAAGAAAATAAACAGCATGAACTAAAAATCTCATTGATGGGCAACAGCCAACGGATTATATATTTATTGATTGTTGTAGCGCTTACATTCCTGTGGTGGCAGTTTGTATTGAAAATGCACGAATGGTGGCCGCCAGCATATTCTGTTGCTCCCTTACGCAAACTTTTAGATGCATTTGTGGTGATAATGGTGCTGTTGGCTCAATTATTGTCGGCTCAGAAAAGATTAGAATGCTGGAGCGCATGGATGACAGTAAATGTAACGAATGTAACGCTTTATTCGTTGAGCGGCTTGTTGTTTTTGGCATTCGAAAGCGCTACGAAAATTATATTAGCCACATTCGGATTCCTGCATTGGCTCAGAAAATACAAGAAAGAACGTCATAATGAACATGAATAACATCTTATTAGAGATAAAAAATCTGTATGCCTCCATTGGCGGAAAAGAAATCCTGAAAGGAATAAATCTAACTGTAAAACAGGGCGAAGTACATGCAATTATGGGTCCTAACGGCTCAGGGAAAAGCACGCTCGCAGTGGTGTTGGCCGGGCGTGAAAATTATGAGATAAACTCAGGCTCGGTGGTCTTCAACGGGCAGGATTTACTGGCTATGCCTCCCGAAGAACGCTCGCACAAGGGTCTGTTTTTAGGCTTTCAATATCCCGTCGAAATTCCGGGGGTGAGTAATGTGAACTTTATGAAAGCGGCCATTAATGAACACCGCAAATATCAGGGATTGGAGCCTTTATCGGCAGCTGATTTCTTAAAATTGCTTCGCGAAAAGATGGCTATAGTAGAAATGGATGACGCCTTCTCGGCGCGCGGCGTAAATGTTGGCTTTTCGGGTGGTGAAAAAAAACGCAATGAAATTTTCCAAATGGCTATGCTCGAACCTAAATTGGCTATACTAGATGAAACCGATAGCGGTCTTGATGTGGACGCCTTGCGTATTGTGGCTTCGGGCGTAAATAAATTGAAAAGAACAGACAATGCTTTTATAGTAATTACCCACTATCAACGCCTCTTGGACTATATTATTCCCGATATTGTCCACGTTTTGTACGACGGGAAAATTGTTAAAACTGCAGGAAAAGAATTAGCTCTTGAAGTAGAACAAAAGGGCTATGATTGGCTGAAGTGATAGCCAATCGGATTATGCAACAAAGAAAATTCAGCCTAATGCTCAAAAACTCCAGGATGCTCCTATGACAAATTCCCGAGGACGCAGTTTCCAAGAATACACTGCACTGCTCAGGTCACTATATGAAGTAAGGGTATAATGATCCTGATTAAAGATGTTCTTAAGATCGAGATGAAATTTAACTTTTTTACAATTGAGCGAAAGGCCTATATCACCAAAAATGCCCTCTGTAAACAGTCCCGGACTGGTTTCATTCGCATAATACTCAATATTTAATTGAGCGTATAAACGGGAAGAAAATGCTATCGTTGTTTTGGCATTATGTTGCCATTGTAACAGCGGTTTCGGATTTTGAATACTTCCTTTTGTAAACAATTGATTGCTGTTTAGCATTACATCATACTCAATCTTTGAATTTGTGGTAAAACTCCAAGCTATCCTTGGACTCACATTCCAAGACCTGTTTTGATAATGTGTCGAAATATTTTGTTGTACCAACTCCGTAAAAAAGATATTGCACCCCAAAGATAAACCAACACTCAGGCGCAAATCGGCAAATCTTTTAGATATTCCGGAAGCTACAAATAAATAATCCGAAGGTGCGCGGGCTTTGTACAGTTGACTAAACATATAGAATCCTGTTAATTCTCTATGCGTTAAATAATTTTTAAAACCTGACACATAACCACCTCTTAAATGCGCTACAAGTCCGCTTACATCGCGATAAGTCAGGCTAAGGCTATAATCATTACGTAGCTGATAGGGAAGACCGACCAAACCAATATCAAAGTGGCGATAGTTACGCATGATATATCCGGTGTGCATTTGGGTTATTCCGTCATAGATGGTTTGTCGCCGGTAAGCCCCCCTCAATTCCCAAGCCGATGAAATAGCCCAATTTATTAATAACGAATTATTGACATACCATTGATCCGAAAACCGGCTTGTATGTGTTATATCGTCTTTTATATGGGCGTGATAGTAGCCCAACGATAGTTTACAGGTAATATTGATATTTCTCCTCAAATTAAACTGTAGCCCCGGTTCTATATAAGGTTTCAGCGTTAAAGCGCTTATATCATTAAAAAGAGGCGCTGTAGTTGCTATGTTCAACCTCGTAAGATGGGAGTTCAGATTTTGTTTGCCAAAGTTAATTCCGGCATTAAACATCAGGTTCCACTTTCCTATGCGTTGCTGTACCTCTGTTGTTGCCGATGCCTGCAAATCATATAAAATAATATGCTGTACTGCCGGATCCGAATCATTATCTTCCGAAACAGATAACGATTGAGGCAGTTGCCTGTAACTTATTTCCGAGCCAAATTTCAGCACACGGGTGCCCATTTGTTTCATCCATGAAAGGTTATTGCTTAACTGTACATTTGGGATATTAAAATATTGATGCAGGAAAAAATTCCTTTCCAAAAAGGATTGCATGCTGTTCCACGCTCCATTAATTTCGATTTTATCCTCCCAAAAATAGGTTTTAGCATTAGCTTTTAGTGTTAATTCAAGCCCTAACTGATCTGTTTTAGTTTCGTTATGATAAATTTCATTAAATCTTACCACAGAAGCGTCGGGTAAATAATAGGCAGTTATTATACTCCTATCGCTCTCTTCCCTGTTGTATAAATAATTAGCCTTAACCCTGAGTTCTACATTTTTCCCTACGGTAGTAAGGTGATTGGTGGCCAGTAGGTGGGAGTGGTTAAACAGGCTGCGGGACTGCGTTACGGGTGATGCTGTGTTAGCGGGAGAAAAAAGCTGTTCTTCGGTCGAATTCATTAAATATACCCCCGGCGCCCGACCAAAAGAAAACAACTCTAAAGCTAAACTCTCTCCCATATTGTTGGACTTATAAAGGTGCATTGACTGCCAGTTTTGGGCAAACTGCGCTCCCATTAATCTGGCTGACCACAGCGCAGGCCAGACCCCAATAGCGGCATCAGCGGTAAACATCCAAACACTTTTATAAGCGCTTTTGAGTTTTAGGTTGACTGCTGCTTGCGGGGAAAATTCCCTGTTTTGAAGCATTTTTACCGGCTGATGATTTTCCAGCACCTCTACTGTAGCAAAAGCCTCTGCCGACAAGTTTTTTACCGCTATGCCATAGCCCTTGCCCATGAGCTCTTTGTTTTCTATATAAAGATGGCTGATGAGTTCTCCCTGATAACGAATTTGCCCTCCGGTAGAAACGCTTATTCCCGGTAATTGACGCAATACATCTCCTATGCTCCTGTCATGTATTTGCATATAAGCGGAAAGGTTATAGCGCACCGTATCACCCGAGAGGCTCATTTCAGGCGCTTTAATGCGTACTTCCCGAAGAACGTAGGTTTCGGGGATCATCTCTACTGTCAAGTTTTTGACGAAGGGAAGGCCTATGCGGTACAACTCTTTTTTAAAGCCCATATACGATAATTCTATCCGTAAAGAGTCGCCGGTGGCCGGAATTTTTATCTTAAACTTGCCGTTTGCCTGCGAGATAGCAAAGGACAACAACTCTTGCCCCTGCACCGGATATATGCAAACTGACACGCCGACTAAAGGCTCGCCGGTACTCTTTTCCTGCACTACGCCTTCCAAACTGCCGGTTGTTTGAGCCGATAATGATACTGCTCCTAAGAAAAATGAAATTAATATAAATGATCGCACCTCAATAATATGCTATGGTTTTAGTTGACAAATTTTGTGTTTAAAAAGATTACTCCAACTCTATAGGATTATAAGGTCGAGGCCGCGAAGAAAGAGAAGTTGAAATTATAGCACTATAATTACGCAGAAATTCATTAACATCTGCATAAAACTCTCGCTGTAGCCTTGATAGCTGTTCGCGGAGAACCTTCTTATATGGACCATCCCTTCTCATAGTCTGAAACTGCATAGTTATCGGCGGCGCTAATTGTTCTATGCCAATACAACTAATAATGTAGTGTTGCTGCGTGTCTTCCAAATGCAAAATCAGCCCGGACAAGCCGCCAAACTGCCAGGGACCCTCCGACAACGGTATCTCTGTGGTAAACCAGGCTATCCAGGTACGCCCCCTAAACTGTGCCGTAGCTTTGCGGCAGGGGTAAGAGCGTATGGTAGCTGTATCTTGCGTAATCTGCCAGTCAATGGAAGGAATAGGCTCGGTGTACATATAGCTGCTAATCAAAATATCTGAGGCAAAAAGCGTTTGGGTTTTGTATTGTTTCGCCATAAAGTATCTTACCCCCCTGCGTATATCTGAAGTTTGCGCCCCGACTTCCATTCCCCCCCAGCCTTGGTCAAGCAGTGCATTTTGGATGGAGTCACGATAACGGGTATAAAAACTGTAACAGTGCGAACTTTCCCGTCCTATATCCAGATATATCAGGTCGTTTTTATAATTATTACCCGTAATGTCTTCCTTGTATGACATCTCATATTTACAGCGGAGAGTAGCTGTCCCTAAGGCTATTTGTGCTGAAGACGAGCGGGGAGTTATACTGCAGCAAACAATATTCAGTATTAAGAAAAAATAAAGTCGTTTCATACCTTTACTTCGGATTAAAATTACAAACAAAGCCATTGAATAAGATGAGAGGCTGTGCAAAAAGCACAATAAAGTCTCTGAGAATTGAATGTCTGAAACTCTATTCGGATAGGGATTCGAATAAAATAACCCAAATAGAGGATGCTCTACACTTTTTGAACAGCCTCTCGTTTTATCCAAAAACTAGTCAGAACACAAGTCCATTTCAGCAACTTCCAATAATATAATCAACGACTCATCACTTAGAGGTGTATTAGATGAGAAATAAGCTGTTTTTCCACAACTTGTTATAAAACCATAGTGGTACACTTCTTTTGCAAAAGCGATCGCTGTACCCATCAATAGTACTGCAATTATAAAGGTTTTTATCTTTTTCATATTAATTTATTTTTAAAGGTTTATTGAATTGATTTTTCTATTTACGGACTTTTGCTACAAAAATGCTCACAAAAGCCCATAATCAGTCGAAATTATTCTTCCCCAATTGCCCAATGGTTAAATGCTTGTATTTTGTTGATAATGAGCAATTTGCTTGAGTAAGGATAAGTAATTGAGAATGGAGAATTAAGAATGGAGGATTAATGATTTGGTATTGGTTATATACAAACAAGCCGCTGTTTAACAACAGTCTAATAATGCTGTATAGGGGTTCCATTTTCATTATTTTGCTCAAAATTTATTCAAAGGCAAATGTAACACTATTTTTTGATTTTAGCAAAATTTTTATGGATTTGTATTTGTCGCTCCTTGAAAAATTTATAATTTATTAGCAATCAATAAAATAGTTTTATTATAGTTTAGTGAATTCTACCGTTTTTTTGTAGCTTTGTGGTATAAAAAGTGGCAAATTATGTTAGGAAAATTACCTGAAAACCATCGCGAACTATTTCGCACCCGTTTGGAAGATTTGATTGATCACAAGCACGAGTTGGCATTGTTGTCTAAGACTATAGACTGGCAGTACTTTGAGGATGAGTTTAAGCCCTAACTTTTCACATTTTTACGTAATAGCATAAAATAAATCGAACAAAGGCTTGTATTTGCGATTTTTTTTACACCTTTGTAATTACGTATATACGTAATTACATAAAAATATGGAAACAAAAACATCACATCCGCTTTGGGCATTAGCGTGCAAACGCAAGGGGACAGAACTTCGACTACTCAATGGCAGGTATTATCTCTACGAGGTAACAAGCAAATGGAACCCAGAGAAGAAACGTTCGGTAAAGATCACCGGCACACTTCTCGGTAAAATAACCGAAACGGACGGATTTGTAGAATCTGATAAAGCGCGGCTACGAAAACAACAAGTCCGTTTTGAAAACATACAAGTAAAAGAGTACGGTATAACCTCCGCTATTGAGCATCTATTCACTGATACCGTATCTTCACTGAAGGAGTACTTTCCTGATTCATGGCAACAATTACTTGCTTTGGCATACGGTCGATTAGTTTATCAGTCTCCACTGAAAAACATGTCTTTCCATTATTCCAACAGTTTTCTTTCAGAACAATATCCCGGCATTGATATGTCAGCCAAGTCTCTCAGTTATTTTTTCAGGGAATTAGGGAAAGATCGTAACAGACTTATGCACTATTGCCGTTCATTCAAGATTTCTCAGGATTGTATATTGTTTGACGGGACGGATATATTCAGCCGTTCAGAACGGATGGAGCTTCCCAAGTTCAGTAAGAGTAAACATGGCACATACGATGATATGATTAACTTGATGTGCATTTTCTCGGTCAAGCGACAGACGCCGGTTTATTACAGGCTGTTACCGGGTAATATTAAAGACGTTAGCGCTTTCAAAATGTGTCTGCAGGAAAGTGGTGTGAAAGATGCCACAATCATCATAGACAAAGGCTTTGCCTCGATGAGCAATATCGAGGCTCTTGAAGAAGAAGAGTTAAAATTTATCATTCCTCTGCCCAGAAACAGTTCTCTTATTGATTATGAAAAGATAAAATCCGGTGACAAATGCCTCTTGGATGGTTATTTTCAATACGAAGGGCGTTAT
>JAIRUB010000095.1 GCA_031254635.1 Prevotellaceae bacterium
TCTCTGTTACAGGAACGTGTAAGGCTAATGACATAATGTTTATTATTTAAGACCAAAGGTACAACAAACAAAATCAATCCACAAAATATTAAGCTAATTTATTTTTCAAAATCGTATAATTCAGATTTTTTTTGCATCGTTACCTCTTTCACCCTTAATCCCCTAACCTTTTAATTTCTGCTAATTTGTGGTCAAGGGTAGTAAAGTCGGAGATGAGTACCTGGCGGGCTTTACTGCCTTCGAAAGGCCCCACAATACCAGCAGCTTCAAGTTGGTCCATAATGCGGCCGGCACGATTGTAACCTAAATTTAATTTTCTTTGTATAAGAGAGGTTGAGCCTTGCTGGTGTTGTACTATTACACGGGCTGCTTCTTCAAAAAATTTATCGCGCTGCGATAAATCCGTCTCGGGCGAACTACTGCCTCCCTCCTCTCCTGTGTATTCGGGCAACGGATGGGCCTGT
Organism: Prevotellaceae bacterium; assembly: GCA_031254635.1. GTDB lineage: Bacteria > Bacteroidota > Bacteroidia > Bacteroidales > UBA932 > UBA932. The sequence continues at coordinate 465 of JAIRUB010000095.1, forward strand.
GGATAGCCGCGTTGGTCGCCTATGTATTTGCATATTTTCTCAATCTCCGGCGTATCAACAAAGGCGCACTGCACCCTAATCATCTCATTACCGGTGGACACTAACATATCGCCGCGCCCCACTAACTGGTTGGCACCGGTTGTATCTAGGATAGTCCGCGAATCAACGTTCGAAATTACACGAAAAGCAATGCGAGCAGGGAAGTTAGCCTTAATCAAACCGGTAACAACATTGACGGTGGGCCGTTGTGTGGCAATCACTAAATGTATGCCTATAGCACGTGCCAACTGTGCTAAGCGAGCTATAGGCAGTTCTACCTCGCGGCCGGCAGTCATCAGAAGGTCGGCAAACTCATCGATTACTACTACAATATAGGGCAGGTAACGATGCCCCTTCAAAGGATTCAAGCGACGATTGGTATAGCGTTCGTTATATTCTTTAATATTACGCACCTTAGCCATTTGCAGCAGGTCGTATCGCGCATCCATTTCAATAGTCAAGGATTTCAAGGTATATATAACCTTTTGGGTATCGGTAATAATCGCCTCATCTGCATCGGGTAGCTTTGCCAAAAAATGCCGTTCTAATTTTGAATAGAGGCTTAGTTCCACTTTCTTGGGGTCAACCAAGACAAATTTTACTTCGGCCGGATGCTTTTTATACAATAAGGAGGTAAGAATAGCATTTAAGCCTACAGATTTCCCCTGCCCTGTAGCTCCAGCCACCAGGAGATGAGGAACTTTCGCCAAATCGAAGGTGTAAATTTTGTTAGAGATGGTTTTACCCAGCACCACCGGCAGGTCATATTTGGCCTCCTTAAACTTGGGGTCACTTATAACCGACAACATCGACACTATTTCCGGACGTTCATTAGGCACTTCAATACCCACAGTTCCCTTTCCGGGAATAGGTGCAATAATACGGACGCCAAGGGCTGCTAAGCTCAGGGCAATATCATCTTCCAAACGTTTTATGGCTGCTATGCGTACGCCTGCCTTCGGTACAATTTCATACAGCGTTACCGTTGGCCCAATGGTAGCAATAATTTTATCAATACCAATCTTATAATCGTTCAGTGTTTTTACAATTTTATTTTTATTTTTTTCTAACTCCGCATCACTCACCTGAGCATTGGCTGATTTGTGGTCGTTTAGCAAATCAACCGGCGGGAACTTGTAGCCCGATAGCTCCAAGGTAGGGTCAAAGAGCGCTTCGTTATTTAATATGGATGCCGGAATTTTATCCTCCTCATCTTTTCCTTCATCTATAAATTCTATTGCTCCCTCTTCATCGCTTTTTTCCCCTTCTTCCCTTTCTTCCTCTTCTTCATTTTTCTCCACTTCAAGCCTTACTCCTCCTTCTTCCTCTTTTCCTTTTTCATCCTTTTCAGCTTCTTTAACTTCTTCTTCCGTCATTGCGAACGAAGCGCGGCAATTTTTTTTACGCCGGAAAATATTTTCTAAGAAATGTACAACACGCTTATTCAGCATTACACACCAAACTATCAACAGGAAGAGCAGCAACAGGGCTGTTCCAAAATTACCGAGTTCCGTTCCCAACCACCGGGCGGCATATAGTCCGTTGATACCTCCAAAACCATTGCCCAGCAAGCCTAATAATGAGGTATGCATAAAGGTGAATCCAAGAATAACAGAGAATAAAATCAATCCGGTAATTGAGAGAATAAAATTTTTCAGTAACGAAGGTGCTTTCACCTTTAATAAATGCAGTCCCCACAACAAAACCATATAAGGAATGAAGAAGGCGGCAATGCCGAAATAACGACCTATAAGCAGATAAGCCCAGCTATGGCCTTGCTTTCCGGCGCTATTGGCAACTTCAACAGCCGTGCTTCCGGCCTGTGGGTTTTGCAGCAGGCTTTGGTCACTACTCCATGTAAAAAGGTAGGAAACCATAGCAACCAAAGTATAGGCTGTAAAAATGCACAGCAAAACGCCAATAAGAAAGCGCCAGCGGTCATCTTTCCGGAAGGGAATTTTCTTAGGAATTTCGAACTCTTTTTCTTTTTTAATTTTAGCCATCTATTCTTTTGATTTTTGCACCTAAGGCATTCAAGCGTTTATCAATATGCTGATAGCCGCGGTCTATTTGTTCTATATTGTGGATATAACTTGTTCCTTTGGCGCTCATAGCAGCAATAAGTAAGGCAATACCGGCACGGATATCGGGTGAAGTCATTACTGCCGACCGTAATTGAATATTGTGATTATGTCCGGTTACCGTAGCGCGGTGCGGGTCACAGAGAATAACCTGTGCTCCCATATCCATAAGTTTATCGACAAAGAAGAGGCGGCTTTCAAACATTTTTTGGTGAATCAGCACTGTTCCTTTGGCTTGTGTAGCTACCACGAGGAACACGCTCAGCAGGTCGGGCGTTAATCCCGGCCAGGGCGCATCGGCAATGGTCATAGTTGAGCCATCAATAAACGATTCTATTTCGTAGTGTTCCTGTGCGGGCAGCAGAATATCATCGTCTTCGCAATCGATACGGATGCCCAGCCGGCGAAACTGGTCGGGTATCATTCCCAATTCTTTGTAGGCTACATTTTTTATGCGCAACGAACTGCGGGTCATCGCAGCCATACCAATAAAACTACCCACCTCAATCATATCGGGCAACACTGTATGTTCAGTGCCATGCAGCGAGGTCACGCCCTCAATAGTCAACAGATTAGAGCCTATGCCTTGAATTTTTGCACCCATACGCACCAGCATTTTGCACAATTGCTGGAGGTAAGGCTCACAAGCGGCATTATAAATGGTTGTTGTACCGGAAGCCAGCACAGCCGCCATCACAATATTAGCGGTACCGGTTACTGAGGCCTCGTCGAGCAACATATAACAACCTTTCAGTTGTTTTGCTTCTACCTGATAGAAACTTGAGTCGGCATCATAATTGAATTTGGCACCTAATTTTTCAAAGCCGATAAAGTGGGTATCCAAGCGGCGACGGCCTATTTGGTCGCCTCCCGGCCGCGGCATATAAGCTACGCCGAAACGTGCCAGCAAAGGGCCAACCACCATTATCGAACCACGCAGAGCCGCAGCTTTTTTATGAAATTCAGACGTTTTCAGGTAATCAATATTTACATTTACAGCCTTAAAACTGTAATGCCCTTCACTCAGGCGTTCCACTTGCACGCTCATAGCGCCGAGGAGTTCAATCAGGCGCAACACATCTGTAATTTCCGGCACATTGGCTACAGCGATTTTATCGGAGGTTAACAATGTTGCGCACAATATTTGCAAAACTTCATTTTTTGCTCCCTGCGGAGTAATGTCGCCTTGTAAACGATATCCGCCTTCTACGCTAAAAGCAGCCATATTTAAAAGTTTAAAAGTTTATAGGATAGGTCAAATCTTGTTATTGTGGCTGACCGCCTTTGTTGTTGTTTTTCTTCTTTTTCTTTTTCTTCTTTTTCTTTTTTCCGCCGAAGCCATTCATCCTCGCATTACCATTCTGGACTAAGGCTACCTGCACATCGGCTAATTTGGTATCGGGAGGAAAAACTATACGCCCTTTCGATAAAGCCGTAAGGTCACGGAGTATAATCTCGTCGGTAACAATATCCTTATTCCACATCAGGTAGTCGCGCTTCATGTAATTGGCAATCATTATGGCAACGATATGACGTTCTTCGTTGTCGGGACGATCGGCCAAGGCGTCAATCATATTCTGAATGCTACGTCCGTAGTGCATAATTTTTACCGGCATTGAAGGGTAAGGAATAGGATGAGGCCGTTCCTGAAACGACTCGCGGGTCGGTATAGGATAAGGAGCGTCGATATCGATAGAAAATTCGGAAATAATATGTACATGGTCCCAAAGTTTATGTTTGAAATCGTTCACATCGCGCAGGTGGGGGTTTAAATCGCCCATAATATTTACCACGGCTTTGATTTGTTCATTCCGTTTTTCTCTGTTTCCAATCGCTGCCACGCGCTGTATCATGCGCTGAATGTAGCGTCCATATTCGGGCAGTACCATTTTTTTTCGTTGTGTATTGTATTCCGCAAAAGGATATACAATATCTTTATCATTCTGCATATTCATTAAAATATTGTGCAAAGATAACAATTTTTCTTCAAAAAACATAAACCAAATATTAATTCGATGATTCAAAAAAACAAGAATTGTAGGTCTAATAGTCAAAAAGTATGATGAATTTAGTCTAAATTTTTAAATTAAATTTCACCCTTCACCTATTTTACCTTTTCTTCCTCTTCTTCATTTTTCACCATCGCCTCGGCTTTCTTCTTCCTTCCAAACCATCGGTTAAATAATTCATTGAATGAATTGAAATCTTCCTGAAAGATAAAGCCTACTCCGCTTCGTTGAGAATTATCGATTTGATTGGTAAACTGATCGGCAGAGTGGGTAAAAGCCTTTCCGCGGAAGCGGCCTTGCTTGTCGAATTTCAGTTCAATATCAATGTCGCTGGTAAAATCGGAATTGTAAGTTTTTGCATTACCAAAAGCTCCGTTGATGATTAAGCGATTATTGAACAACTGCGTTGACACGGCAACGTCCCAGGCATCATTGCCGTTAGCTGTGGTGTTGTACATAAAGCCAAGGTCGAGCGGAACGTTGAGTTGTGTGAGTACATTGCTTAGTTGGTTAGATGCAATCTCAGATAAGCTTGCACTTACATTGATATTACTTATGCCTGACTGTTCTTCGGGCATAAAGTAGCCAAGGGTTAGCAATGAAATGAATTGACGCATCATTTTTTCATCGCTGTTCATCGCCGCTTCAACCTGCGCCCGGGTGCCGGCATCTAAGTTCTGCACCTCTACCTGATATTTTAAATCGGGGCTAAACAGGTTCCCTGTAATGCGAATACGACAATCTACATTCCTGCGCATATTACCTATGTCCGAAGTGTCGGAGAGCAATGTACTAAGGCTTGCTTTTGCTCTATATGCCGCCGTAATATCTAAGGTTGTTCTGTTAATATCGCCATTAAATGAAATGTGGCTGCCTTGCTCTATGGTGAAATGCTTGCTGATAATATTTTGTAAGGTAAACAAATAATCGCCTTGTTCAATGGCATAATTGCCAAACAGGTCGAATTTGTCGATAGCAGGGTCAAGGCTTAAGCGTATGTTCCCATTCCCTCTTCCTTTAATGATGTCGCCTGCTTTTTTATCAAAAATAATTTGTATATCGGCGTTGGGGTTAACAGTAAGGTTTATGTTCACAGTCATCTGTATCCCTGACTTAGGTTTAGAGATAATCCGTAATGACTGTCCGCCATCATCATCAATTTTCGGCTCTTTGAAAACAAGAATATTGCTTTCTTTTGCTTGCGCTCGGTTGGATATGGGGATATTGCAAGTAGTGTTGGGGCCTGTATTGGCAGTAATGTCGAAATGAATTTTTGCATCATCGCCCGTAATACGTACCAATCCTGTTGCATAAGCCTTACCATAGAATAATTCGTTGTTTTTGATGGTAGTGTTCATACATAAGAGATTATTGGCTGATATGTTTAAGTCATACTTAATGCCCCTAAAACCTTGATGCCTGAATGTCCCATTGACAGTTCCTTTTCCTCCTCCCGTATCAAATATTTCCGCCCCTTGTATTTTGATGAGCGTTGGAGTGATGTCAACAGGCGCTGTTAAAGTATAGTAGGTATTTAGATAATCAACAGTTAATTTCAGTCCATCGAATATTACGTTATTACCATAGAGCAAGGGCGCTTTTAGCGAACCTTTAGTCTGTACTTCTCCGGAAAGAAATCCTCCTACATTCGATAACACGCCGCGCAACAATGGCTCTACGTGCGCTATCGGAAATTGAGTAAATTGGGTAGAGACATTTAGTGTGTCTTTAATAGGATTATACCTTCCTCTCATTAACATTCTGAGTGTATTTTCTTCTTTAATTTCTGCCTGTAACCGGAGTAGCTGGCTTTCATTGTCCCACCGGCTTCTTATGCTGATATTATCAAGTGGCCGGCTGTTTACTTTTACCTCTTGGACATCGGCATTTACATAAAACATCGGCCTGTTATAAACATCGGTTACTTGCGCTCTTCCTGATAATATGCCTTGTAAAGTATAGCCTTGCTTACGACTAATCGGATTAATGCCGGCTAAATCAAAATTAGTAAAAATCAGGGACAGCGTATCGCTTTTTTCTTGTGATATTGTTCCTTGCAGTGCTATTTGCTGGTTAAAATTCGATAAAGAAATGCTATTAAAGTCAATAGTTGGCCCATCAATTGTTATTTGTGCCGGAGCAATTTTCCAGGTTGTATCGTTTGAGGTAATTTCAGAAGATTGTAGCGCTAAATTAATAACAGGAAAGCGTTCAGGCAGGTTTTCGGCAAAGGAAGTGTTGAAATGAAGCCGCCCTTTGTTGATGGTCTTGCTGTTATTACCATAAATTATTTTTGTATCAATATCGTTTGAAAAAACATTTATTGCAGTATTAATATTGTCAATATCCAATCCCATCAATAATGCGCTGTTGACGTCTATTGTTGTAGTTAATTGCTCACTATTCCCTTTAGCCTCCATTTTCACGCCGGTTAAGCGGTGTTGGTGTAATGCCATTCCCTGACTTTCTAAATTAAGAGAAAGTTGATTAGCAGGGGTTAAACTTATTTTTAGCTTACTTTGATTATCTATTTGCAAGCCGTGTTTTGCCAAGTGAGCTAATCCGTTAATATCTTTTACCAGTAGGGTAAAATTGTAATCGGAAGTTCTGTTAACGTTGTGTTTTACAGAGTCGCCCAGTAATGGCAGGAGTTTCAGGCAAGAAACATAACAGAAGTCATTGATAAATTTCGATAACGGAAGAGGTCCCTTGTAATCGGCGTCAGCAAATTTAGAAAGCAATTGAGTCCGGTAGTCGTTGTTGCCGCGGAAGAAGAGCAGGGAAATATCGCCTATATTATGAACAGCATCCTTATCGCGGTAGTTAGTGTTTTTTGTTTCAATTTTTCCTATGCCGCCGTCAATGGGTTTATCATATTGATAGTTGACTATTAGTTGTGTTTTGATTTCTGATATTGAGTCGCGGGTATTAAAATTAAGCGCTGTGAGATTGGCATATTGAATGTCGGCCCCATACTTGTGTTGTAACATAAGAGAGGTATCGCGTCCTTGGTTATAAACTACATAACCATTAAAATTCATTTGCAGATTTGGGTCGTTGATTTTCACTGTACCCTCAAAACTCCGATCGCTGAGTTGTCCGTTAATATTGACATTCGAATAAGTATAACGATTAAAATCAAGGCTCAGAATATTGCCGGTTAGTTTAAAATTAAATGACTCGTTGTCGGAGGGGTTAAATGTGAGTACCGCTTCGGCATTGGCGCTTAGTTCGCCGAGTACCGGCAGGCCGATGAGTTTCCCGATATCAAAATGCTGCATATTGACATCGCCTTCGGCTATGAAACCTCTTTGCGGAACTTTGTGAAACAACATATCCACAGTAGCTGCACCAATAGAGGTTTTTACTGCCCCGTAGGCTACAAAGTCGTTGTACAATCCGTCGAAGCTCCCTTTAAACTGTATTTGTCCCAATTGACGAAGCAGTTTATCGGTTGAAGCAGTATAGTTGTAGCCAAAAAAAGCTTGTAAAATTTCAGCCAAATCGTTGGCATTGGTATTCAGTTCTTGTAATTGCAGGCTCAAGCCTGCTTGGTTAATATCGGGCAGGCCGCTCATCTTGAAGGATGTTAAAATTTGAGTGCCTCCCTCATCTTTTACGATAGATAGCCGAGGGGCTGACAGTTGATTGACTGTCCCTGTAACCCTTCCGTGTACGTGTACATTGAGCTTTTCGACATTAAAACCTTTGGCATAATGATTAATAGTTCTGAAAGAAAAGGCCGAGTTGTCGATATCAGCATCCATTATTACTTTATAGGGATACTGCCCGAAATCATGGCGATTGTCAAAGCTCATAGAGTAATGGTTGAGCGTGAGATAAGAATGAACATCGTCAATAATCAGTTTTTTCAGCATTACCTGATTCGCACAAATGTAAGCATCTTCTA
>JAIRUB010000102.1 GCA_031254635.1 Prevotellaceae bacterium
CCAGGCCTTGCTGTCGGGTTTATGCGGCGAGAGTTGTGTACGCACACGCTCGCACAGGATTTCAGCGCCTGCGCCCGGAAAACTGTCGAGGCCTGACTCGCGTAGTTGCAGTAGCACATCACGGTAAGTCATTTTCTCTAAGCGGGCGATATGCGCTACCTCCGGAGGCCCCAAAGCATGTAATTTGAGTGTTGGATAACGCTGTTTCAAGGAACGGAACAAGGAAGTATAAAAATCTAAGCCGTATTGCGGATGCAGTCCGCCCTGCAAGAGCAATTGTTCGCCGCCAAGGGCAAACAACTCTTCTATTTTACGGCAATATTCTTCTATGGTAGTGGTGAAAACACGTTCATCGTGCGGTTTACAATGAAAATTACAAAACAGACAGCCCGAAATACAGGCATTGGTGATATTTACGTTCCTGTCAATTTGCCAACTAACGCCTTTCCCCGGCACAGCTTCCTGCCTTAAAACATCGGCTAAGCGCATTAACTCACCGGCCGGCAACTGCTCATATAGATATAAGGCCTCGTCGGCAGTAATTTTATGTCGATTTTTTTTAAAGTCGTTGATTTTTAAGTGCTTTAAATCGTTTTTCATAAAAATAGAAACATTTTACAAATATACATATAAAAAAAGTAAGAACAAAATTTAAACCTTTAACGTATATTTGCATCTAATTCGCATAATTTTACAAACAAGCACTATGAAATATTTATTAGCTATCCCCCTGTTTTTTTGCAGTATCGTCTTATTCGGGCAACAAACCAACACTTACACCTTAAAAGGAATTGTGCGCGACAGCCTGTCCAAAGCCCCTATTGACTTTGCAACAGTGATACTTACCCGCGCTTCCGACAATCAGCCGGTACTCACTGTTAACACGAATAGTACGGGGGTCTTCGAATTTAATCGCGTACCGCAAAACGGGGAGTTTGTACTGACTGTTTCATATATGGGCTATCTCAATCTGCAAAGGAATATTGGCAATACCACAGAATCTGTGGTTGATTTAGGTATTCTTTCCATAAGAGAAAATGCTACCCGCCTGTCGGATGTGGTGGTGGAAGCCATGGGAAACCCTATAGTATTCAAAAAAGATACCATTGAATATACCGCCTCATCTTTTAAAGTGCCTGAAAATGCTGTACTCGAGGATTTGATTAAAAAACTGCCCGGCGCCGAAGTCGATAGCGATGGTAAAATTACCGTACACGGAAAAGAAATCAAAAAGGTTACGGTTGATGGTGAAACATTCTTTGCCGACGACCCCAGGATAGCTTCAAGAAATTTGCCGGCTAAGATGGTAGATAAGGTACAGGTAGTTGACCGTAAGAGCGACCAGGCTCAGTTTACCGGAATTGACGATGGCAATGAAGAAACTGTTTTGAATTTAACGGTAAAGCAGGGGATGAAAAACGGATGGTTGGGCAATCTCAGCACCGGCGGTGGACATCGCGATCGCTATCAGGCAGGTGGGTTTGTAGCACGCTTCGACAACAACTGGCAACTTTCGTTCATCGGTTCGGGAAACAATACCAATAACCGCGGATTTACCGACATAGCCGGAAGTATGATGCAGAGCGGCCGCGGCGGTGGTGGTGGGGGTGGTATGATGATGATGGGCGGCGGAAGCCGTCCCGGTTCCCAGGGAGGCGGCTTCAATCTTAATGTGGGAGGAGTGAATATGAGTATTGGCGGCAATGGTATTACAACCTCATGGTTAACAGGACTTAACGGACATATTCAAGCTAATAAAAAACTGAGAATCGGCGGAAATTATTTTTACAGCGGATCCGATAACGTATTGGAACAGGAAAGAGTGCGCGAAAACATTATGGCCAATCCAAACGATAATTTTACTTATTCTCAAAACGGCTTATCCAACAATAAAACACAGGGGCACCGCGCTGCACTTGAATTTGAATACACCATCGACTCGCTGAACTCATTTATCTTTAAACCCAATTTCGGCATAAATTTTGGTGAATTCAGCGAAAGCAGTTCTTATACATCAATAGTTCCTAAGACACCAATAGCCGATACTCTCAACAAGGGTGATAGTAAATCTACCGGTAATAATGACAACCTTTCAACTTCGGGCGATTTGTTGTGGCGGCATAAATTCGGAATTCCCGGACGTACCTTTTCGGCAAACCTTAACTACGGATACAACAAAAATAATACCGAGGGAAAAAATTCTTCGTTTACGCAAGATATTGCCAACAGCAAAGACAGTATCATTAACCAAAGGTACACTACCAAAAACAATGGCTATAATGTGGGAACACGCTTATCATATACCGAACCCTTGGGCAAAGGCTACTATATGGAATTGGCCTATTCTTTGAGATACAGTAATAGCACTTCCGATAAGGAAACCTTCGATCTTAGAAATAGTGGTGCGCTTGACACTCGCTACAGCAACAATTACGACAACACCTTCGTTAACCATAGCGGCGAAGTAAATTTATGCGGAGTAGGCGAAAAACACAACTATATTATCGGAGTGAATGTACAACCTTCTTACATGAACAGCAAATATACAAGTAATGGCAAACTCTATGATTATTCCCGCTCGGTGGTAAACTTTGCGCCTAATGCCCAGTTTATTTATAATTATTCCGACTTCCAGCAATTGCGCATCAACTACCGAGGTTCTACGCGACAACCATCGATGAGCCAGTTGCAGCCGGTATTGGACAATGCCGATCCCTTGTTCGTCAACATAGGTAATCCCGATTTGAACCCCGAATTTCAGCACAACCTCTTCGGAATGTATCGTAATACCAACGTCAAAACCTATTTTACACTATTCACCTTTTTCAGCGCCAACTATACCTTCGACAAGATTGTAAATGCCAACATATACGACAATGCGGGGCGACAAACCATGATACCGGTAAATACCGACGGGGTATATTCGGGCAATGTTCGTTTGATGATTAATGCTCCCTTTGCACAAAATTCGAAATTATATATTACCTCAAATACCGGCATTAACTTCAATCGGACGGTAAATTTTACCGGTAGTGTAGATAATATTTCCGACAAAGAAAGAGATGAATTGCTTCGTTTAACCACGCGCAACAATACACAGAATTTAAACCTGAATGAGCAGATACGTTTGAATTACAAAGGCACAAAATTTGACGCCAGCATATCGGGGCGGGCTAACTGGACAAAGGCCTGGTATTCTATCGACAACAGAACTGCAACCAATTACTGGAATAATACTGTAGGCGCCGACTTTAACTGGAGCCTGCTCTGGGATTTCGGCCTGAGCAGCGATATTAATCACAACTACTACATTGGTTACAGCAGTGGCAACGATAAGCCGATGACGCTGTGGAATGCCGAGCTAACGAAACAATTATTCAAAAACAAACAAGGCACTATTTCAGTAAAGGTTTTTGACATTTTGAATAAAAGCCGCGGAACAATGCGCAATGCCACCAACAACTACATCGAGGACATTAACACCAACACACTTGGGCGCTATGTGATGTTCAGTTTCACTTACCGCTTTGGCGCTGTTGGCGGACAACGTACCAGCTTTAGCTCCGACGGCGGCGGAATGAGGATTCAACGTGGAGGGCACGGCGGCCATGGCGGCGGCGCTCCCCGCATACAAGTGATAGAGGTGCAACGGTAAATTAAGAATTACGAATTAGGGGTCAATACACATGAACACTGCCTTGGGCAGAGGGTAAGTAGTTGACGCCAATCCAGGTTATCAATAATAACAAGAATGCAAAAGGAAGTATCCATAAGGTAATGAGGAAATCTTTTTCTTGTCGCCGCTTATGGATATAAATAAGATAGGCTGCAGCGGTTATAAAGGCCCAGGTTTCTTTAGGATCCCAGGACCAGTAGTGTCCCCAGGCTTCTTTTGCCCAGATGCATCCTATCAGCATACCGAGCATCAAAAAGCCAAAACCTGTATATACAAGATTGTCAATCAAACGATAGAGTTGAGCATTGGAATTTCCTTTGCCTAATTTCGATAACTGAATGAATGAAGCGATAGTGGCAGCGGCAAACAAGGCATACGAGAGGATATAAACTGTTACGTGAGGTACAAACCAATAGCTTTGTAATGCAGGCATCAGGTTTTTTGAGTGTATCTCCGGTTTAAATATGTTGATACAGGTAAAAATAATTGCTATCATGGCTGAATAGGAAAGTAGCCACTTATATTTCCAATGTTTACAGGTTATAAAACCTACGGTAGTCAAAAAAAATGAATACCACAGGCGTGTTTCGCCGAGTGTACGTAGCGGAGGCCTCCCCTGCCCTATCCATAATCCGGCAATAAAAACCGTAAATATAAGGATCCCGGTCAACATCAAGAGATAACTTATTTTTACGGAGGTCAGGTAAATCAAAATACCTGCGCTAAGCCAACAAATCATAGCCGGAACGGCAAACCATAAAAAACTATCCCAGGTCATATCCTTGCCTCCTTCCTTTTATTTCCTGCCCATATCAAACATAAAGCGCCGGCCGCAAGCAGGAATATACCGGTATACACAAACGGCAACCAGGGATCATACACCAATTCCATCTCACTGTAGTTCGACAGGTTACCGGCCACTTCGTCGTAACTGTGTTGATAAATTATCCATGCACCCGCACGATACGGTTTATTCACTTCAAGAAGCGCATGTTCAACCTCTTTATCTTTTCGATATACATGGATATCGGATACAAACCGTTTCGGTTCGGGGCGCATCATAGCTATGCAATAGTTTGTATCTAAGTTAAGCGTCATATATAATTGCGCTACATTACCCGAACAAACCCAACCGCTATATTCCGCAGCAGTGATGCTATTGATTGCAGTAATTTTCGCAGCAGGCGAAGAGCCCGGCATGTGTACTTCGTGATAGCTGCTGTCGCTATTTCGAACAGCCTGGTGTATATATTTTTCAAAAAGAATAGTCCATCCTGCTAATTTTCCTTCCGGCCTTTGGGCATCAATCGCAAAAAATTCCGGCTTATTTTCAGGCTGAATAATTCCGGTATTCCGGTCAATAATAGCCAAAGACGGAGGATAAACTTCCATATAAAAGTCATTCAACTCAATGGCTACAGGAAGTTCCTTTATTTCATTTTTATCAGTCAGTCCGCGCCATTCGACTTCACCTTCATAAACACGCATCAAATACCGCTCTCTGTCGGCTGCACCCAATCCCGATGCAAATAAGATAAGCCATAATCCGATATGAATTAGGTAGAAAGTATAATCCTTTATTTGAAAAGCGATAATACGCCTGACAATCAAAGCACCGAGCGACAGGATGGTTAGGAAATAAATCAGCACCAAGGGCCAGGATGAAACCATCCGGTCAAATCCTAAAATGGAATGAAGGGAAGCATTACTGGGTAAATGGCTATCCGTTTGAGGGGTTAGCCCCATGATAAGCGCTAAAAGCAGTAGGGCTGTTATGAGTGTTACGGAAAATGAGATGCCTGAAAACCATTTATAAAAATCACGGTTTCGCCAAAAAGAGAAAATAAACAAGAAAAGCAAAACTAAAAAACCGAGGATAAGATTCACAGGATATTTCAACAGGCTGAAATCGAAGGCCATTGTGGTAATCTGCAATATAAAACCCACTACAATTATCCCTGACACTACAGCAACACTTTCCTTATAGCACCATGGATATTGCCAAAATCTACCTGATCTTTGATTCATTTATTGTTCAGGCTTAGTTAAAATTATTTTTCTGCAATCAGTCTTTCTTTCTTCTTCGCCTCTTCTATCCATTTAGGAATAACCGCTTCTTTCCATTTATCTTTCTTCTGTGTAAGCGTTTTCATATCAAGGCCAATATATTCCTGCGCCTTTGCTTTTGAGGAAATATCGGGTATTTTAAAATCGGTAATACCATGGGCAAACAAAATTTTCTGCAATTCGAGTTGCGCCTGCATAGTACGGTCTAAACTGTGCGCTAAAATACGTTGCGTTTCAACCGGGGCATGGAATGAGCCGCCGTGCGAAGCAACTGCAAAGTCCCAACGCCACTGCGCATGACGAAGTAATTGCATGACCGTGGCCATTTCTTTTTCATTAGCTCCTTTTTCCCATGCTGTTTTCGCCATGATGTGCGCTCTTGCCAATTCTTTCTCAACACGATCGCGGACTTCAAAGGTTTTATCTTGATATTGATAAACATAATTGCGTAAATTTTCTTCGCTGTCACGATGACAAGTTTGGCACACCGAAATATTTTTTAATGGGCTCATAACCTGATGATTTGAGTACTTTATTCCGCCTTCCGAAATATAGGGCACATGGCAGTCGGCGCATGATAATCCGCGTTGCGCATGGGGCCCGAGAAGGAACAATTCATAGTCAGGATGTTGTGCTTTTAACATCGGAGCCTTACTTAAGGTATGTATCCAGTCGTAATATGCAATCTCATCATAATATTGTTCCATTTCTTCAACTGTTATGCCCTTATGCCAGGGAAATGTAGGAACTTTATCAGTCCCTTTGAAATAATACTCGACATGGCATTGGGCACAGACAAGCGAGCGCATTTCTTGCGGAGTAGCTTTAGTTATGTCCTTGCCCCAATTATTGAATCCATCTACCAGCGCAGAGCGTGTAATTGTCAGATTCATTGTCTTAGGGTCATGACAATCGGCGCAGCCAATAGGATTAACAGCCTCGTCTCCATAAGCGCTCCACATCGTTTTATAAAAATTTTCAATACCAAGTTCATGTACCAAGCGCGGCATGTCGGGGGTTTTGCACATCCAGCAAGCAGCGGGTTGCATGTCTGGGGTTTCTGCATCGGGAGTACCTGTTCTCAATGTGGCGCGTACATCTTCGATGGCATACATGTGGCCTCGCGGAACGCGGTAATCGCGGGAAAAAGCGTAACCTGCCCATAAAACAACCATTTCAGGACGGTTTTCCAATGCATCTTCCGGCATATTACCCAGGTGCTTGCTTCGAAAATCCATATCGGCTGTTTTTTCCCATGTATTGAATTGGCGCGGATAATTTTCACCCCATATCTCATTACGCGATTCAATTCCCTCAATGTCTACTTTTTTGTTATTAAATAAAGTAGCTATCTCAGCCCTCCTTTCGGTAATTGAAGCTGCAAACAGCCCTAAAAGAAATACAATGAACATAGTGGCAAGAAATATGCCCCACCCAATGATTGGTCTGTTTTTGATTGATTCGGCTAATTTCGTAAACATAGTCTTTAAAATTATTATTATTATTTCATTTTTTTCTTTAGCCATTCCGGTACAGGTGAAACCGGAAGAGGCGTGATTGCATCCGGCGACGAAGCCAAATTGCTGATTTTTGTATGCGGAACAGCTGTATGACAATCCCAGCAGGCCTTACCCTGCCCGCTTTTCACTTCCGAATAAGTGAACATTCCGATTTTTACAAACTCTGTAGTCAGTTGTTCATGGCAACGAATACAGTTATTCATAATGACTTTTAAACTTGCGTCACGCGGACGTATCACCTGTGGTTCTTTTTTTAGGGTAAATACTGCTGAATGATAGAGGCCGTCCATCGCCTTAAATGCGTACTTTGCTACAATATTATTTTGCGGCACATGGCAATCGTTACACGTAGTCCACTGTGCATGCGAACTGCGGCTCCACGATTGATAGTAAGGAGCCATTATGTGACAATTCACACAACTTGCCGGATTATCCGACAAGTAAGTATGCGCCCTTGACATATACATTACATATATTCCAAGACCGGCCAGAATACCTCCGAGAATAAATAACGGCAGTATAAATTGTTTGGGTATAGCCTTTAATATTTTTTTCATACTATTTAAACCAAGGGATTTTTCTACCATTTTGCAAAAAACACACATGGGTTGATATTGATTGATAGCCAACCCCAGTCTTGCCAACTTTTATGGTTTCCTCCTTTAACAATATCCATTGATTCGGAGCCTAACATAAATGAATAACCGCCGACCAATTTCACGTCTTTCATAATATCCCAGCTAAATTCAAAATCTAATTCCGAACCAAGGCTTTTTTTGACATTTTCACCTGCAACTTCGATGCTTTTAGCGAGGCTGAAATGGTGGTAAGTAACAGCTATAGATGTAATTTTTGAGGGAAAGAACTTAACCTCCGCAAATTTATCCCACAAGCCGGGATTTAAGCCGGAACGAAAAGGCGAAGCATAAAAATAATCCATTGTCCCGTAGAACTTATGATGCGTTCCATACAGCGGATTAAAAGCATTATGCTTTGTATCGCCGGTACCGATTCCGCTAAGGTAGTCGATTCCGACAGTCAGATTTATCTTATTTATAATATACGTTGCTTTCAGAGAAGCCATCCATGCAAAAACCGACACATCTGCCACTGTTTTGCCTGTTTGAGCATACACAGAATTGTTGATTTTCAACATATTGTCCGTAAATTGCGCATTCAATCCGAAAGTTTGAAGATAACGGGTATCCGGCTCTGCATTATCTCCACCCTCTATTCCGAGATTCAAAAACAATGCCGAAATCGAAAATTTTGATTCCGCATAATTATACCACAAGGCCTGCATGGCTTTATAAGGTTGGGCGCCGGGTGCATAGTAGGTTCCACCGATAATTCTTTCATCATTCTGATTAAAGGCAAGAATAAGATGCAACTTGTTCCGGTCTTGCTCATATCCAAACTTTAACGCATCATGGAAACGTCCTGCAATATTCCAGTCTAAGGTACCGAGAATACGTTCGTCGTCATAAGCAAGCGGCTGGCGGCCCAACTGCGCATAAAAATACTTATGCATGTAGAATTTCGCCCAGGCTTCATTCAGAATAAAACGCCCATTCCTGTCAACTTGCGGGTCCTGACCCCAAACGCCGACATGCTGTGCAGCAACTTTCATAATTAAATTACTTCGTTTGTACTCAAGCGATAGACGGGCTCTATTAGTAACAAAACCGGTAGCTAAGTCCCCCTTATCGCGGGGATTAAGCGCCCCATTACGATATTCCGCACGCGGACGAATTTGTATTGATACAGAAGTTTCATTTTCAGCATCTTGTGCGCATAAACCGATTGTGCTGATTAATAAGATAATACAGGTATAAAATCTTTTCATAATCGTAATTATATGTTCGAAAAATTGATTGTACAAATATAGTTAAAATTTCTAATTTAATACTGTTTTCTATTGTTTCGTTGGCAGGATTTAGTCAGCCTTGTATTTTACAAGCTCCGACTATCCCTGCTGATAATCAAATAAAATTACAATGGCATGGAATCCTGCACCTCCCTCAAGCGTAATTTATGGCTTCACATTATATCAATGGGATGATGCGTTAACAGTTTGGCAAACCATATCGGCCAACTACGATAAACCAATCAAGGTATTGAATGTATATCCCGATTTAGCAGGTTCCAATACCTTGAAGACCTGGAATATTTCTATGAGTTTATCATGTTCGGTTCATGGGATACTAATAATTGCTTAGAATTTAATTTTGTTTTACCATGATGCGGATGGAAAAGAATTTCAGAAAAAAGGCAGTATTAGCTTGTTAAGGTGACTAAGAGATTAAGATTTAAACAGTTGAATAATTAAACATTCATAATTCCTATCTTTATAAACTTTCAATTTTCAATTAGTAATATATATACGATCGTTGCTTCTGTTGGCCCTGTATCGATGCAAGCGAAATGACTGGTTTTGAGCGTAACCGGTACGTAAATTATATACAGTACCACATTTGGAACAAGTGGCCGTAAACGCTCCGTCATTCAATGTTATTGATGTAGTTTCTATTTTAATGTCCCGTGTGCAAGTAGCATCAAAAGCCTCGTATTTATCATTACTAAAACCCTGAGGAACAATAATTATTTTATTATTTTTATACCCACAATATTCCAACAATTTCACCGGTAAACCGCCTGTTAACTTAGGATAGCCGTGTATATTTATTGAAAAATCTGGCTGTACATAAGGCAGCGGGTTATATTCTTCCTCTACCCCACAAGCTGTTAATAGGCTAACTGCCAATAAACAGTAAAATAAAAACCATCTTTTCATTTTACAAAGATAATGAATAAATTTTGAATTTTGAATTTTGAATTTTACATTTGCATATATTTTAAAAATGAAAGATTATGGATACAACAGTATCATGGATTCAAGCAGAAGAACTTATAAATAAAGGAATTGAAATTGGCGTAACTGCTGTAAGCAAACTCCTGCTCGCCTTGTTAATTTGGTGGCTTGGCTCCTGGTTAATACG
>JAIRUB010000142.1 GCA_031254635.1 Prevotellaceae bacterium
GTAATGTTACAGGTATTAACCCCTACACCGGAAAGGAAGTAGTACGTATGCCGGAACCGGAAGAACCATTCTGCGGATTGGTGTTCAAAATTGCTACCGACCCCTTCGTTGGCCGTTTAGCTTTTATTCGTGCATATTCAGGTAAATTGGATGCGGGAAGCTACGTTTATAACACACGCTCCGATAAAAAAGAACGTGTAGCGCGTCTCTACCAAATGCACTCCAATAAGCAAAATCCGGTTGAATGCATTGAGGCAGGCGATATTTGCGCTGCCGTAGGGTTCAAAGACCTGCGTACCGGCGATACTGTATGTACTGAAAAAGCTCCCATTATCCTTGAGGCAATATCGTTCCCCGATCCGGTTATCGGCTTGGCAGTGGAACCCAAAACTAAAAAAGATTTGGATAAGTTGGGCATTGCCTTAGGTAAACTGTCGGAAGAAGACCCCACCTTTACCGTTCGTGGCGACCACGAAACCGGCCAGACCATTATTAGCGGTATGGGAGAGTTGCACTTGGAAATTATTGTTGACCGACTGAAACGCGAATTCGGCGTTGAAATCAACCAGGGCGCACCTCAGGTGAATTACAAAGAAGCTATCAGAGGTATTGTACGCCACCGCGAAGTGTTCAAAAAACAAACCGGCGGCCGCGGTAAATTCGCTGATATTATTGTTGAAATCAGCCCTGCTGATGAGGGTATTACCGGTCTTCAGTTTATTGATGAAGTGAAAGGTGGTAATGTACCCCGTGAGTATATTCCCTCTGTGGAAAAAGGATTTAAATCGGCTATGGCCAATGGTGTGCTTGCCGGTTTCGAACTACAATCCATGAAGGTAATCCTCAAAGATGGTTCATTCCATCCTGTGGATTCCGACTCCTTGTCGTTCGAAATCTGTGCCCGTATAGCCTTCCGTCACGCTTTGCCAAAAGCTAAGCCGGTGCTTATGGAGCCTATTATGGCTTTGGAAGTGGTAACTCCCGAAGAATATATGGGCGATATTATCGGCGACTTGAACAAACGTCGTGGACAGGTTACCAATATGGATTCAAAAGGCAATGCCCGTATTGTGAAAGCAACGGTTCCTCTTGCCGAACAATTTGGCTATGTAACTGTTTTACGCACCTTGTCGTCGGGCCGTGCTACCAGTACTATGGAATTTGCTCATTATGCCGAATTGCCTCCTAATTTGGCTAAAGAAATCATTGAAAAAGCAGGTGGGCGCAGGATAGAAGAGGAATCCTCTAATTAAGCCCACAAATTACACGAATTAACACAAATGATGAATAAACACAAAAGATATAATGAACAATCTTTAATCCTTAAATCGAATTATTAACAGAAAAACAGACTTAAAATCATGAGTCAAAAAATAAGAATAAAATTAAAATCTTACGATCACATGTTGGTTGACAAGTCGGCCGACAAAATTGTAAAAACGGTAAAAGCAACGGGCGCAGTAGTAAGCGGTCCTATCCCTCTTCCTACCGATAAGAAAATTTTTACGGTAAATCGCGCAACTTTTGTAAACAAAAAATCACGCGAACAGTTTGAGTTAAATTCTTTCTGCCGTTTGCTCGACATTTACAGCTCGACCTCTAAAACCGTTGATGCTTTGATGAAATTGGAACTTCCCAGCGGCGTTGAAGTAGAAATCAAAGTTTGATAGCGGGTAACGGCTCACCGTTAGATGTTGAAAATACGTAAGGCCATAAGGCGGGATATATTATATTCCGTTTTATGGTTTTATTTTATCAAAATTACATAGGGCTAATCAGTAAATAAAATTCAAATCACAACAAATTCATTTTGAAGATGTTGTTATTTTTTGTAACTGCCGTACATTACCCCGAAAATACGGTTTTGCTGCCAAAATCGGGGTAATTAAACCAAAAGATATGCGCAAGATACAAAAAATTTCTGAATTACAACCCACCATCAGTTTTACTGAGTTTGAGGTTTTCAAGGATTATGGTCAAAGTTTTCTTCGGAGTGAATTAGGCAAACTTCAGGTCATGCTTCCTTTAAAGTCACTATCGAAGGAATTAGGTTTACAGGAAAGTCCGTTAGGTCGCAAAACTTATTTTCCTCCGGAGGGGAAAGTAGCGTTAATGTTTCTTAAGTCATACAGCGGTGTTTCAGACCGTGATTTAGTTATGCAGTTAAATGCGAACATTCAATAGCTGCGTTTTATGAGGCGTTTGAGCCAGTTGACGCCAAACGTTTGGTTGATAGATTCGAATTTGTTTTTACACCAAAATATGGAAGTTGGTTGAATGTGACTGAAATAGAATTTCATATACTTAATACCCAATGCTTAAACAGGAGATTGAAGGATGGCAAGAGCATCGAAACAGCAAAAAATATAAAATAAATTGGCAGGTCTCATCTGCAGATGCCCGCATTAAACTAAAAAAATTATATCCGTCATTTAACGATTAATATAACAGTAGTTAAAATAGAAAATAGAATTATCATGTTGCATATCTTCTAATCTCTTAGTCTCTTAAAAATCACCTCAACTTAAACACATAGGTAATTGTGCCGTGTTGTACGGGCTGAGTGCGGGAAACATTACTGAAGGTGCTTTTCATAGCTGCCTCTTCGGCGGCTTTCCAAAGAGTTGCGTCCTGCACTGTTGAACCTAAGAGGCGGGCCTTAGCAGTAATTACCTTGCCCGACTGGTCAACCGAAATGTCCACCACCACACGGCCTTCCCTTTTATTTTCATTGTCGGGTTTTGGTAACTCGCCTACTAACTTACGGCCGCCAAGGTTCCAAGACGTTGCATCGCCATCCCTGTTACTCGTATCCGTTCCGTAAGAACCACCGGTGTACAAGCCATGGGGGTTTTGTCCGCCGACTGCTTGAGCAGTTACTGTTCCAACATCGTCGCTTTGGTACAGGGTGCGAGGATTGGTGGGTTTGGCTTGCGCAGGTGTTTCAACATCGCCAACAGGGTCAACGGTTGAAGGAGCAGGCGGTTCTTTCGGCGCTACCACTTCCGGCCTTGCGCCGGCTGCACTACGCTCTTGCGGCTTGCGGGCTAAGGCTTCCGGCGCTCTCGATGGCAAGGGAGGAGGTGTTATTTTCACAGGATCGGGAATTTCTTCGTCAAGCTCCACTTCCAAAGCTATATACAGCGATTCAGGATGCGGCTCTGCCAAACTAATGGTAAACAGCAAAACAAAAAGCAAACAGACATGCACCACAATAGTGGTGATTATTCCCGCCGTTCGGTTTTGTTTCTCGTCGTTATGTTTGTTTTTAGAAGGCATCTTACATGAATAATGAAATTTAATCATGCAAAAACTTCAGGATTTATTCGGGCAGGGTTGCCAAAATAATCTTGTAGCGATTGCGTTTAGCGATATTCATCATATCAACCACATGTTCCACCGGAAGCGTGCGGTCAACATGCAAAGAGATGGTAGGGTCGTCAACATCCTTCAAAGCATACTGTACTGCCGCTTCCACATTAGCAAAGGGAATAGGCTGTTTAGCGCCGTTAATGTGGTAAGAGAAAGTTTGGGTGTCGGTATAATGCTTGATGGAAACAGAAACCCCCGATTTAGCCGTTGTTTGATTGGTACTTTTCGGCAATAGCAGCCTCAACGCATTCGGATTGATAAGCGTAGAGGTTGTTACAAAGAAAATCAACAACAGAAAAACCAAGTCAGACATGGCAGCCATGCTGAATGAAGGGTTCACTTTATTTCTTGATTTGATTGCCATAGTGTGTTATTCCGATGGTTCGTTTAAAATATCCATGAACTCAATGGTAGAAGTGTCCATCTTATAAACCACCTGGCCTATGCGGGCTGTCAGGTAATTATAGCCGAAATAGGCAATAATACCCACAACCAAACCCGCTACGGTAGTTACTAAGGCTACATACAAGCCGCTCGACAGTATGGTAATATCAATATTATTACCCACTGAGGCCATAGCATAAAAGGCCTCAACCATACCGAGTACCGTTCCAAGGAAGCCAATCATCGGAGCGCCGCCGGCAATAGAGGCTAATACAGATAGTCCGCGCTCCAAACGTGCTACTTCGGTATTGCCTGTGTTTTCTACCGCTTCGCGAATATCGGACAAGGGGCGCCCCAAGCGCGACAAGCCTTTTTCAATCAAACGCACAATGGGTTTATCGTTATTCCGCTCACACAAAGTAACCGCCGATTTAATGTCCCCGCCGTGGATATAGTCCTTAATACTATTCATAAAATTAACATCAATCTTCGAGGCTTGGCGGATAGCCCACCAACGCTCTGCAAATATATACACAGCAACAAGAGAAAGCAGGAAGAGCGGTATCATCAGCACGCCGCCTTTCACCGCCATATCAAACAATGAGATTGGAGGAACGTCTTGGGTTTGAGGGATTATTACCTCAGCACCGGCTTGTAAAAAAGATAATAGCATAAATATTTAATTAGTTAAATTTTCGTGCAAATGTACGTTTTTTTTTTTTTTTTTTTTTTTTCTCTGACAAATTTACACTAATACTCGTAAAACGGAATAGAAAATAAATATCTTAAACGTGCGGTAAGAAGCAATATCGAACGATTTAAAGGGAAAGATTTCATGTTGGAACTATCAAGAAACGAATCTAACACATTGAAATATAATATAATGTGCAAAAATAACACCTTAGAGCCTGAATGGTTTCGTTATCCACCTTTTGCGTTTACAGAGTTAGGCGTGGCAATGCTTAGGAGTGCCTTAAACTCGAAAATGGCTATTGAAATAAATCGAAAGATTATGCGAACCTTTGTATTTGTTCGTTTTCTTCGTAATAATACGAGTGATCTATACCTTTCATAAACATTTCGCGGCTGTGGATTTCGTCGATTAAGGCATTTTTTAGCAAAATTTTTAGTGTTGCACTGTTTGTAGCGCTTTTTATCATTGCATTCATATAATCGTTTTTGCACGATCATGAATATGGAAGTCAGAATACCGTAAAACAGCGATAATAAGATGCCATAACCAAGGGATCACTATAACTGATAAACCCTCCTTTTTCTTTGTCGTGGTACTGAATAGTAGCCCAAACAAGGCCTATGATTATTGTTAAAGTCGTAAGACACTAACAACATTACTTTGAAATATATAGTGTAATAAGCTAAAAATGACGAGCGTTAAGCCAATATAAAGCCCATAAGTTGCAGCATGCCGTAATGTTTTCTCCATAGAAAAAATCAATTCTTTTAATTTTTAATTCTTAATTGATTATTCGTACCGTATTTCCTCCAAAAAAAGTCCTTTGGCGGGGGCAGAAGTTCCTGCTGCTCCCCGTTTTCGCTGTTCAATAATCTGCACAAAATCATCGATAGTGATTTTCCCACGCCCCACCTCCAACAAGGTGCCCACTATGGACCTCACCATGTTCCGCAGAAAACGATCGGCAGCAATGGTGAACACCAAATTGTCAGCGTCCTCTTCCCAAATTGCCTGCGAAATTTTACATATATTTGTCTTATTATCGCTGTGCAAACGGGCGAAGCTGGTAAAATCATCGTAATCAAACAATTTTGCAGCCGCTTCATTCATTTTCGCAACATCCAAATTATAAGGAATATAGGCTGAAAATTCATGGACAAATGGATTAGGCACTCTATGAATATAATATTTATAAACACGTAAAATGGCATCAAAGCGGGCGTGAACCGTATCGTTCACAGACACAATATGATGCACGCAAACATCCTCAGGCAAGATACAGTTCAACTTATAGATAACATTCAGTTGTTCCGACAGGGAAGCTAAGCTTTCGCTGTCAAAATGAGCGATATAGTTCCGCGCATGCACTCCGGCATCGGTACGGCCTGCCCCAACTGTCTGAATTTCTTCTTTTAATAAAACCGACAGCGCCCGATTCAACTCTTCCTGCACCGTACGCGCATTTTCCTGCACCTGCCAGCCGTGATAATGAGTGCCGTTATACGATAAACAAATGAAATAACGCATAATAAAGAAATTTTTATTATTTTTGCATCCGCATTTTAAACCAATTGGCTTTTTTTTTGTCAAAATAAGAACAAAAATACATAAAAATAATAGATATTAAAGTATGGAACCTGTAAATCTTAAGGAATTAAATGAGCGCATCCAATTAGAAAGCGCTTTTGTTGACATTGTAAGTATGGAAATGCAGAAGGTGATTGTGGGACAAAAACAACTCATCGAAAATCTGCTTATCGGCCTCTTGGCCAACGGGCATATTTTGTTAGAGGGTGTTCCGGGCCTTGCAAAGACATTGGCTATCAACACGCTGGCTAACATAGTGGATGCGAAATTCAACCGCATTCAGTTTACGCCCGACCTCTTGCCTGCCGACCTTATAGGCACCATGATTTACAGCCAAAAGAGCGAACAATTTCACGTTAAACAAGGCCCTATTTTTGCTAATTTCATTTTGGCCGACGAAATTAACCGCTCTCCGGCAAAGGTGCAAAGCGCCCTACTCGAAGCTATGCAGGAACGGCAGGTAACTATTGGCGAAAACACCTACAAATTGCCTGAACCTTTCCTTGTTTTGGCTACGCAGAACCCTATAGAACAGGAAGGCACTTATCCCCTGCCTGAAGCGCAGGTTGACCGTTTTATGCTGAAGGTGGTGGTGTCGTATCCGAAAAAAGAAGAAGAAAAATTAATTATCCGCCAGAATATCATCGGCGAATTTCCGACGCCCAACCGCCAGATGAAGTCCGAAGACATTATCAAGGCGCGTAAGGTGGTGCGCGATGTGTATATGGACGAAAAAATTGAGCGCTACATCGTGGACATCGTGTATGCTACCCGCACGCCCGAAGAATACGGTTTGAAAAATTTGAGTTCTATCTTGGCTTATGGCGCCTCGCCCCGCGCCAGCATCAGCTTGGCAATAGCATCTAAGGCTTACGCCTTTATCAAACGCCGCGCTTACGTGATTCCTGAAGACGTGCGCGCCGTATGCTACGAGGTGATGCGCCACCGTATGGGACTTACCTACGAAGCCGAAGCGGAAAATATCACCCCCGAAGATATTATTACCCAAGTGCTGAATTCAGTCGAAGTACCATAGTAGTTGAAAATTGAAAGTTGAAAATGATGAAAGATAGTATTGTTAGGGATAAGTCGTATGCTTTTGCTTTGAGAATAATCAAGGCGTACAAGTATTTAAGTCAAGAACAGCAAGAGTTTGTGTTGTCGAAACAAGTTTTACGTAGCGGAACTTCTATCGGAGC
Organism: Prevotellaceae bacterium; assembly: GCA_031254635.1. Lineage (GTDB taxonomy): Bacteria > Bacteroidota > Bacteroidia > Bacteroidales > UBA932 > UBA932. The sequence continues at coordinate 7,237 of JAIRUB010000142.1, forward strand.
ATTAGTTAAAGAAGCCGAACACGCACAATCATCGGCAGATTTTATCAATAAGATGAATATTGCCTTGAAAGAGGCCAACGAAACAGAGTATTGGCTGATGTTATTAAAAGACAGTAAATATATTGATAAAAAAAGTTACAATTCCATTCAGCAAGATTGCAGTGAATTGATAAAATTATTAGCAAGCATAGTAAAAACATCAAAGAAAAAATTAGAGAAAAAATAATTTTCAACTTTCAACTTTCAATTCTCAATTAGTATGAGCAGTGAGTTATTAAAAAACGTAAGAAAAATTGAAATAAAAACCCGTGGGTTGTCGCACCAGATTTTTGCGGGCGAATATCATAGCGCTTATAAGGGGCGTGGTATGGCGTTCAGCGAGGTGCGTGAATACCAGTATGGCGACGATGTTCGCAATATGGATTGGAATGTGACTGCCCGCCTAAGTACTCCTTACATCAAAATTTATGAGGAAGAACGTGAGCTTACCGTTATGTTGTTAGTTGACGTGAGCGGCTCACGTTTGTTCGGCACTACCGAGAAACTGAAAAAAGACCTGATAGCCGAAGTAGCGGCAGTCTTGTCGTTCTCG
>JAIRUB010000187.1 GCA_031254635.1 Prevotellaceae bacterium
CAGTATGGCGTCGTCGGCTTTGCGCAGGGGCGTAACGCTGCGCGATTCATCGTCGCGATCGCGCTGTACGACATTGTTTAAGATTTCATCGAACGACACCTTGCTGCCTTTGGCAAGCAATTCGCTATAACGCCTTTCGGCGCGTACATGAGAGTCGGCTGTCATGAAAATCTTTAGTTCGGCCTGCGGAAATACTACCGTTCCTATATCGCGTCCATCCATCACAATTCCCTTATCCTTACCCATTTGCTGTTGTAAATATACCAAATGTTTGCGCACGTCGGCAATGGCGCTCACGGCGCTTACCTGTTGCGAAACTTCTATCTCACGTATCTCATGCTCTACGTCCACACCATTGAGAAAAGTGCTGTTTTGTCCGGCAATATTTTGAAAACTAATATGAATATCGGGCAGGGCGGCAATCAATGCTTCGGCGTTGTTTTGTCCGTTTTTGGTAATAATCTTATGTTGAAGCCCGTACAAGGTAACGGCACGATACATGGCGCCGGTGTCTACGTAAATATAATTCAGTTGATTAGCTATAGCCTTGGCAAAGGAACTTTTTCCGGTGGACGAATGTCCGTCAATAGCTATAATTATTTTTGTTTTAAGAGGATTCAATGTCTTTTATTGATTAAATTTCACACAAATATACAAATTTTTTGTATCTTTGTTAGTTTAATGCAGAATTATATTTAATCGAACCAAATAATGAAAATTTTAATAATAGACGACGAGAAGAGTATCCGTAATGCGATGAAGGATATTTTAAGCTATGAGGGACATGAGGTTGTTGTGGCGGAGAAAGGGAAAGAGGCCTTGAAAATGGTTGAAGCAACAGTTTTCGACTTGGTTTTTTGTGATATCAAAATGCCTGAAATGGATGGAGTAGAAGTGTTGGAAAAATTGCAGCAAGGCTATCCGGAACTGCCGGTGGTAATGATTTCCGGCCATGGCACTATTGATGTGGCGGTGGACTGTATCCGCAAGGGCGCCTACGATTTTATTGAAAAACCGCTCGATTTGAACCGTATCCTTATAGCTTTGCGGAATGGTACGGAAAAAACGGCATTGGTGAAGGAAACCAAAACACTTAAACGTAAAATTTCCAAACTGCCCGACATCATTGGCGATTCGGAAGCCATCAAGAAGATTAAGGAAATGATTGAGCGCGTGGCTCCGAGCGAAGCACGGGTGTTGATTACCGGCGCTAATGGCACTGGTAAAGAATTGGTTGCACGTTGGTTACACGAGAAGAGCGCACGCGCTGCCACTCCCTTTGTGGAAGTAAATTGCGCTGCTATTCCCGGCGAGTTGATTGAAAGCGAACTTTTTGGCCATGAAAAAGGTTCATTTACCTCGGCGGCTAAGCAGCACAAGGGTAAATTCGAACAAGCCAACGGAGGTACTTTGTTCCTCGATGAAATCGGCGATATGAGCCCTTCGGCTCAAGCCAAGGTATTGCGCGCCCTACAGGAAAATAAGATTACCCGCATTGGCAGCGACAGCGATATTAACGTGAATGTGCGGGTGATTGCTGCTACTAATAAGAACCTTAAATTGGAAATAGAAAGAGGAACCTTCCGTGAAGATCTTTACCACCGTTTGGGCGTGATTGTAATTCCGATGCCCTCCTTAGCCGAGCGTAAAGACGATATTCCGGTTTTAGCCAATCATTTTATCCGGCAAATTTGCGATGATTACGGCTATGCCAAGCGAAAAATTACTGTTGAGGCTTTGAAAGAATTGCAAAAATACCCTTGGACGGGGAATATCCGTGAATTTCGTAATGCCATTGAGCGTTTAATTATCCTTTGCGATAAAAGTATTGGGCTCGAAGAGGTGAAAATGTATGTGAATCCGCTATTTTTGTAGCTTTTTATTCGGGATATTCGGCAAATTCCCCAAAATCATATAAATATATGATTACAGACTCAATAACTTTTAAACTTTTTTATAGCCCTTATTCCACACTGTTGCACTCGCCTGAGCCGTAGGCATAATTACCAAATCGTTAATGTTTACGTGTGCCGGCAGTGTAGCTACAAAGTAAACCACGTTGGCAATATCTTCGGCCTGCAAGGGTTCGTAGCCTTTATACACATTGTCGGCGCGCTCTTTGTCGCCCTTAAAACGCACTATGGAAAATTCGGTTTCAGCAGCGCCCGGAGAAATTTGGCTTACCCTGATATTGTGCGGCAGTAAATCCATACGCATAGCTTTGCTCAGCGCATCTACCGCATGTTTAGTGGCGCAATACACATTCCCGTTGACATACACTTCTTTTCCGGCAATGGAGCCGATATTAAAAATATGCCCTTGTTGTCGTTTAACCATCAGTGGAGCAATGATACGGGTAAGATAGAGCAATCCCTTGATATTGGTATCTATCATTCGTTCCCAATCATCAATTACGCCCTCTTGTATGCTGTTCATCCCAACGGCTAATCCTGCATTGTTCACCAGCACATCAATAGCTTGCCACTCGGCCGGTAATTGACCTAAGTGTTTTTCTACTTCTTCGAGTTTACGCAGATCGAAACAAAGCGGCAGCACTTCAATAGCATATTTATTACTTAGCTGCTCACTTATTTGAAGCAGTAATTCTTTGCGACGGCCGGTAAGAATAAGATTATAACCATTCTTTGCAAATTTTATGGCAATGGCCTCGCCAAATCCGGCAGTAGCGCCTGTGATGAGTGCGGTTTTCATTTAATTAAAAATTAAAAGGGTTTAGAGTTTGAGTTTGTTTTTTAGTGTTATAATTATTTTTGCTGCTATCTTGCAAATTTCTTCAGCATCGATATTTATACTATGAAATTGTTCTTCTGAAATGTAATTAGTCGTATTGAGCAATTTTAACCAATAGATTGTTTCTCTTGCTTCCTTATAAGCAATACTTATTTTTGATAAAAAATCTTTCTCTGACTGAGCGCCAATCCCTTCTTCCAAATTTGCACCAAAAGAAATCCCGCTTCGCAAAATCTGTTTTGATAAAACAAATTCTTTTTTGTCTTCACAAAGATATTTATATAAGTTGACTATTCTTACAGCAAACGCAAACGACTTTTCCTGTAAAATATTATACTTCGCCATCTTGCCCCTCTCTTTTAATTTTTAATTAAATCCTTTCCACCATTTTCTCCATCAGCCAGCCTTGGCGGCCGTCGGCAAGTTGTATGCGTTGCCATTGCCCCAAGGTTTCCAGCAAGGTAACCTTCGTGCCTTCATGCAAGATGAAGAGATCCTTGCCGCTGTTGTCGGGCGAGCTTTTGATGGTAATCACAGCCGACATCACAATAGCCTTTGTTTGATCGAGTATATCTTGTTTTTGATAGTGTGCAAGGATTGCGCAACAAGAGCAACAGAGCAGAACAATAATAGCTAAGAAGAAAGAAAATTTACGTAGCGTAATGCTGCGGGCAAAGAAAAATAATAACGCCAATAGCAAGCAAACTACAAAGAAAATAATCGACAACCAAGCCCAGGTATCAACACCGGCAATGCTGTGGATATTGCGTATCCAAGTAGCCAAGAAAAATTCCGGTACGGATTCAATCCTGTCCACAATCATAGCATTGGCCATTTCGAGGTTATGTGCTATGTCCTTATCTTCGGGTTGCAGCTTCAAGGCACGTTCGTAGTAGAGGATAGCCTTTCCCCACATTTGTTGTTTAAAATACGTATTGCCCAAGTTGTAGTACAGGGCTGCCGATACATGGCCGCCGCTTTCAATGGCTTTGTATAATTCTTCCGCATCGGAAAAATTTCCTGCGGCATACAGTTCGTTTGCTTGCGTCCAATTTTCGTTGGCTGTTTGTGCGTAGGCGGCGTTTCCCCCTGCAGTAAGGGAAAGCAAACATACTATAGTTGAAAAGAAAAAAGCTTTCTTCATATTTCCATCTCCCTTAAAAGGTTTGTTCGAATTTACTGATAATTTGTATAGCCTCCTGATATACTTTTTGCATGGCCAATTGTCCTGTGCCGGGGGCGTAGCGAGCAAACTCACATTCATCGAGTACATGAAGGTAAGCAGCGATATCTTTTTCCTTGGCATTCTTCGCCTCCATCGCTTCGCGGGCTGTATCGCACGATAAATCGGCAGTTGACAGGCCTGCCTTGTCGGTGAGGAAGCCCCACATAGCGCGGCTCAGCGCTTCGTAGAAGCTATTCATATTATTTTGCCGTAAAAATTCACCGGCGGATTTCAGCCGTTTTTTGGCAATCTTATTGGCTTTGCGGTGACGGGTTCGCCGAACATCTTGCGATTGTTTGATATGCCGCTTCAACCAATAGTAAGCAATAAAAAACAACAACAGCAAGACAATGAATACCACATAGTAAACAATAGAACCAAAGAAAAGCGCAGCGCTTGAACGCAGAGCCAAAGGCGCTGTTTTGATGTACAGGATGTCGCTATTCAGTGATTTTACCGATTGCCGGTTGAAGCCTTGATTCGTAACAGCGGCGCCGGCGTTGGGATCCTTGCTTACGCCCAAATGCAAATCTTTGCTGCGAAGCGTTATATATTGTTTTTTGCTGATGTCGTAGTACGAAAATTCTATTCCGGGGATATTGAAACTTCCTTCGTTTCGCGGAATGACAGGATACTCGAAGCTCTTACTGCCGGATATACCGGAGCCGGAAGCCTTGGAGTTATCGGTAATTCTCATGTCGTAGGTTTCGAAGTGAGGCGGGAAATTCACCTGAGGCGCATCCAAGAGTTTCAGGTTACCTTCGCCACTAATTTTTACCACTAAGTTAACAGCGTCGTTGGCTTGGATGCTGTCGCGGTTGAAGCAAGCGTCCATCTGGAAATTGCTGCCCACAGCGCCTTTGAAAGAAGCCGGCGCTCCGTCGGGCAGTTTGTTCACCTCAATGGATACTGCCGGTGAGGCGATGTGCTTGCGAATGCTCTGCGGAGTGTCGAAGAAGCTGTCGAAGAACCCACGTGGTTGGGCGTTGCCTCTAACTTGCAGTACGCAGGTGATTTCAAAGGGCTCAACTTTGATAGGGCCGGTTTGTTGCGGAAAAAGTACATAGCGACGCACTACAGCAGTATTGTAAATTTTTCCGTCAATGGTTTCACGTTGGAATTGCAATTGCTGTAGACTTTCTATTTCTTGGCTCCAAAAACCATTAAAGGTAGGAAATTTAATGTTTTCGAAGCCTGCAATATTCATCTGGCGTGTATATAATTTGATAGTAGCCGTAAGGTATTCACCACGCACTACCTGTGATTTGTTAAACGAGATCCGCGTAAATATATCCGTTTCCTCGGCAGTAGGGCCTGTGTTTCCTCGCTGTTGTTGCTGTTGTTGGCCTTGCTGAGTAGGTGCATCTTTCACCACATCTACAGTTACAGGCTGAGTTTGGTATACTTTTCCACCTGCTGTTATTTTAGCTGCGCCAATGCTTGCCTTTCCTTCCTGTGTTGCTTGCACAATAAAGGTTTCGCTTATGTTCACCGTTTGCGTAACCTGATTGTTCACTATCTGCGTAAAGTGCGAAGTAGAACGAGAAGGCCCGGCAATGACGGATAATCCGGAAAATTCTGGCGAGGTAAAATTATCGTAGTTAGCGTTTGCCGTAAAGGTGACGCGAAAACTCTCACCTACACCCACTACTCTTGGCGCCGACACCGTAAAGCTAATCTCCTGCGCCACAGCCGTGAGAATATTGAAAAACGATAAAATAAATATAAAAAACGCTTTCCTCATTGTTATTAAATATTCAGTTGTATATTATTGTTCAGTTATTCATTGTATCAAGTATCAGGACAACACCTTTTACCTTGTACCTTTCACCCTTCACCCTTTACCAGTTCTTATCCGTCTTCACCTTCACCGCCGCCTTAGCCTTCTCCGTCTTCACCTTCTCTTGCGTTTCTTTTTCTTTGGCCTGCATGGCTTCTAACATTTGCTGGGCTTGCTGCGGAGAAATTTTTTGTTCTTGTTGCTGCTGTTGTTGGTTATCCTGATTTTGTTGGTCCTTGTTCTGTTCATCTTTGTTATCTTCATTCTCGTCGTTCTTATCATTACCGCCACCACCCTGCTGGTCCTCTTCTAATTTAGATTGAGCATAAGCTAAGTTCGTTCTGGTTTCATCATCAGTCGAATTGAGGCGCAGCGATTGTTTGTAGGCATCAACGCTTTCCTGCCATTTTTCCTGATGAAGAGTAGCATTACCTAAATTGTGCATCACCTTAGCCTTGGTATGCTTGTCTAAGGGAAGATTAGGGTTGGACAATGCTTTGAATATATTTTCTGCCTGTTCATATTGCTTTTGTTTGTATAAGGCATTCCCCAAATTAAAATAAGCGGCTAATGAAGTAGAGTCGATTTCTAAAGCTCTTCGGTACGCAATTTCCGCCTCATTATACGCTTCTTTTTTATACAATTTATTACCTTCACGCACATCCTTCTTGTCGGCCTGAGCAAAGGCCGTAAATGTTCCCAACAACAAAAATACAAATAATAGTTGTCCTTTCATACTAAGCTTCATTTTTTGTTTTGAATATATCGAAACTTTTCGACCACTTGTTTTTCTTTTCGAGAATAAGCGTTTCAACCATTAGGAAGAATAAACAAATGATAAATAAGTACATAAACTGTTCGTTGAAGTCCTGAAAAACTGTACTGCTCAGCGTTTGCTTATCCATCTGGCCAATTTCTTCCAATATTTTATCTAATCCAAGATCGGAGTTCGTAGCTCTGGCGTAACTTCCGCGTCCGGCAGCGGCTATTTCCTGCAATATATTTTCATTGAGCCGCGTAACCACAATATTTCCGTCTTTATCTTTCAACATACCGCCGCCGCCGATAGGAATGGGCTGTCCCTCAGGCGAGCCAATGCCTATGGTATGTACGATAATTTTTTGATTAGCGGCTTCTTTTGCTGCTGCTATGGCATCGTCTTCGTGATCTTCTCCATCGGAAATAATAATCAGCGTACGACTGCGTTCGCTTTGTTCGCTAAAAGAGCGCATAGCTAAGCCAATGGCCGAACCAATGGCTGTGCCTTGTATCGGCACGCTCTCGGGAGAAATGGAAGATAAAAATATTTTCGCCGAAACATAATCTACAGTGATGGGCAGTTGAACGTAGGCATCGCCGGCAAAAACGATGAGGCCCACGCGGTCGTTCTTCAGTTTATCGACTAAGCGCGATATGGCTAATTTGGCACGTTCTAAGCGGTTGGGCTTGAAATCCTGCGCCAACATACTGTTCGACACGTCGAGGGCAATGATTACTTCCACGCCGCGGCTTTTCACCTCGCGCACGGTAGCGCCTATCTGCGGACGGCTGAGGCCAACGGCAAAAAATACAACAGCCAGGCATAGCAGAATAAGTTTAACCCAGCCGCGCCGTTTCGATACATAAGGCATCAGCGAAGCCATTGTATCCACATTGCCGAAGCGCATCAATGCTTTTTTCTTTTTTCGTAAATGGTATATATAAATGAGTACCATCACCGGAATCAGCGCCAGTAACCATAAATAATCGGGTTGAGCAAGTTGAAGCATTTTTTTATTGTTGATTTGTTTATTTGTCTACGAATTATTCATTATTCATTGCTATGGAATTCGTTTAAGTACTACTAATCTTAACAACAATTCTAATAAGAATAGCGCTAAGGATAGTAAGGCAAAGGGCATAAATTCTTCTTTGTAAATCGACAAGGAATCCACCGTTACTTTAGCCTTTTCCATCTTATCAATTTCGCTGTAAATTTCAATAAGTTTTGTGTTGTCGGTAGCGCGGAAGTAGCGTCCTCCGGTGATTTCAGAGATTTGACGACAAAGGGCTTCGTCAATTTCTACCGGTATTTGCTGAATAATCACACCGCGTTC
>JAIRUB010000199.1 GCA_031254635.1 Prevotellaceae bacterium
ACAACATGGGCGACACGTTTCCGCCGCCATTGCTGCGGTCGTCAATAATCAAGGCTTCCTTATCTAATTGCGAATAGAAATATTTGGCAAATTCGTTCAAGCCGCCCACTCCCATGTCGGGTACGTGGATATAGCCCACACGACCCTTGGTCGCTTTTTCTACTTTGCGGATATTATCCTGCACCCAAGCATAATAATACAAGGGTGACTCTTCGGCAATGGGTTTGATGATTACCCTACGTGCGCCGCCTTTAGCCGGCTGGCTGTTAATCATAATTTCTACCCTCTTGCCTGCCTTGCCTACCAACAGCGAATAAATGTCGTTTACCTCTTGTGTAGAGCAGCCGTCGATAGCCAGAATATAGTCGCCTTTTTTGACATTCACGCCCACTTCCATTAAAGGCGATACCAAGTCCTTGCTCCAGTTGGCCCCGGGAAGAATGCTGTCTATACGGAAATAGCCCGAAGCATCGCGGCTCAGTTCTGCACCCAACAAACCTGTTTTAATACGTTCCGGACGGGGCATCTCGCCGCTGTTCACATAAGCATGGCCGCAATTCAGTTCTCCAATCATTTCTCCGATAATATATGTAAGGTCAGCACGGTGTTTCACGTAAGGCAAAAACACGGCATATTTGTCGTACATGGCTTTCCAATTCACTCCGTGCATATTTTCTACATAGAAACCATCGCGCATGGCACGCCAACTTTCATCGAATATTTGCTGCCATTCTTCGCTATAGTTCACAAAGGTTTTTACATTCGACAAGTCAACCGCTTTCTCTAAAGTAGCTTTGGCAGTAGAAGCATCCACAAGATAGAGCGAACCGTTCTTGCGCAAGGCTGCTTTCTTTCCGTTAGGCGAAAAAGCGGCAAAAGAAGCCTCGGCCACCTCTGTTTCTTTTTTAGTTTTCAAGTCGAAAAATTTTGCCTGCCCGCGGGTATTGTAATACACCTTATCGTTATTGGCAAATACAAGTCCATAAAAGCCCGGCGCCATCGGAAGCCCCACTACACGTCCGCCTATACCCTCAAGGTCGATTTTCACATCGGCAACAGCAGAAGGCTTCTTGGCATCTGCTGTTTCTGCTGTGGCAACTTTAGGTGTATCTGCTGTTAGCACGTCGTCTGTTTCGGCCAAGGGTGAGCTAGTATTTTTCGACAAAATAACCATATAAATACGCGACATATCGGTATATACAAAGTTCCACTCGTTCTGTCCGTATGTAGGATTGAAATCACGCGCCGAGGTAAAGAACAGGTATTTGCCATCGGCTGAAAACATCGGGCAGCCCGAGTCATACCATTTGTCGGTTACGGCCGACTGTTTTTTATCGGTTAGATTATACAAGTAAACCACATCCATATTATTGCTTGCCGTCAGTGCATAGGCTAACCACTTGCTGTCGGGCGACCAGGAGAAGGAACCTAAACTTCCACGCGAATTACGCGCCACATCGGTTACTATTTTAGTATCAACGTCCACATAGCGGAGACGGTTTTTTCGATCGGTATAGGCAATTTTCTTGCTGTCGGGCGAGAAGGAAAAGCCCACGATATAAGTATCGTTCTTGCTTGTCAATTGCACAACATCGGAACCGTCAGCTTTCTGCATATACAACTCTGTTTCGCCGGTTTTATCGGAGATATAAGCGATATACCTACCATCGGGCGACCATTCGGCACCACGCTCATGTATGCCTGATGAAGCTGTGAGGCAACGGGTAACACCTTCATTCGATGGCACATTGTACACATCGCCACGGGCAGTGATGGCCAAGCGTTCGCCGTTAGGAGATAAAGATACTGCCGACACATTTTTCGAAGCATCTTTCCATTCGCTGCGTGCGAAGTTGAAATCATCGGCCAATTGGATATTCACTTTCTCTGCCTTACGGGTTTTAGCGTTGAAACGGTAAATATAGCCGCCGTTTTCGAACACAATATCATCGCCGAAAGCTGTAGGAAATTTAATGTCGAAATCTTTGAAATCTGTTACCTTCTCCGTTTGCTGTGTTTTTACGTTATACACAAAAAGGTTCATCGTGCGGTCGCGGTCGGAAATATAAAATATCTCCTCCCCTATCCACATCGGAATAATATTCTGCGCTTTGTTATTGGTAATATTAATAGTTTTATCGCCGTTCAGGTCACGTATCCAGATATCGTCGGCCATGCCGCCTTCGTAGTATTTCCAGGTACGAAATTCGCGAAACACGCGGTTATAGGCCAACTGCTTGCCGTCGGGCGAAAAACTGCAAAAGCCGCCTTCGGGTAAGGGCAACTGCTCCGACAAACCACCAGTTACCGGCACCTTAAACAAATGGCCACGAAAGCCGAAGGTTTGTTTGCGCGAACGGTACACAATCGAATTGCCGTCGGGCGTCCAAGCCATCACAATATTATTAGGCCCCATGCGGTCCGACACATCGTCGCGGTTTAAGGTAGCCGTATAGGTTAGCCGTTGCGGAACGCCGCCGTTCGCAGGCATGGTAAACACTTCCGTATTGCCGTCGTATTGTCCCGTAAATGCAATAGTTTTTCCATCGGGCGAAAAGCGGGCAAACATTTCAAAACCGATGTGGGAGGTTAATTTACGTGCCATGCCGCCGCTCAAAGGAACCGTGTACAAGTCGCCGGCGTAGGTAAACACCAAATCTTTTCCGTTACTTGCCGGAAAACGCAGTAAACGAGCCTCTCCTTCAGCCTGCAAGAGGTAAGGGGTGAGGAGTAATAGGGTGAGGATAAGTTTTTTCATATTGCTGAATTGTTAAAACAAGTCGGAATGAGTACCGGTATTTGTTAAAATAATAATGATTTTATTTTTGTCGATTTTCCAAACCAGCAACCAATCGGATTCCAAATGCGCTTCCCAATGGCCGGCTAAGTTACCGGATAATTTGTGTGTTCGATAGGGAGCAATGGGTAATGTGCCTGTATTGCCTAATATCTCAATCGCATTATTCATAACACCGGCGTTTTTGCCGCGTTTTAGCATCAGTTTAAGTTGTTTTTTGAACTCGTTGGTGTAATAAATTCCGTACATTAACCTAAAATTTCAGCAACAGCATTTTTGTGATTAACGAGTTTAACAACCTGTCCCTTTTTCTCCTCCTCCAAAGCTTTTTGCATAGATTTTGAAAGAGTCGTTTTTTGCTCAACTTTTTCAAAAGGCACGTTCAGTACATTTGCCAAATTTTCAAACAAATGAACAAATTGCGAATTGTTTGTTGAAAACTTTATGGTTGTCATATTTTTGCTTTTTTATATTTCACACCACAAAGATACAAAAGAATTACGAATTTTAAAGGTTTATGGTTTCGACACTACAAAAATAAATAAAATTCCTAAGAAACCATATTAAATTTTGTGGATATAAAAATATATCCTATCTTAGAGCGTGAAAATGCAATTATTACTATTGTAATATATTTAGAATGAGTATAGTAGCTATTGTTGGACGGCCGAATGTAGGCAAATCGACCTTGTTTAACCGCTTGGTGGGTATGCGGCAGGCCATTGTTGATGAGATTGCCGGCGTAACCCGCGACCGTCATTATGGGAAAAGCGACTGGAACGGACGCGAATTTTCGGTGATTGACACCGGCGGTTATGCCGTGAATACCGAGGATGTGTTTGAAGAAGAAATCCGCAAACAGGTGCTGTTAGCCATCGACGAGGCCGACCTGATTTTGTTTATGGTGGACGTAACCACCGGCATTACCGATTTCGACACTGTAGTAGCCAACATCCTCCGGCGCACCAAAAAACCGGTGTTGCTATTGGTTAATAAGGTTGACAACATTGAACGTTCCTATGATGTGCATGAGTTTTACGCCTTAGGTTTGGGCAACCCGTGGCAGGTGTCGTCAATCAGCGGTAGTGGCACCGGTGACCTGATGGATGAAATTCTGCAACACCTGCCCGAAGAAGTTGTAAAAGAAGAGGAAAAACATCTTCCGCATATTGCCATTGTGGGAAAGCCGAATGTAGGCAAATCGTCGCTTACCAATGCTTTGTTAGGCGAAGAACGTCAGATTGTTACTCCGGTAGCCGGCACCACTCGCGATGCGGTGAGCGCTTATTATAATAAATACGGTTACGAATTTATGCTGGTTGATACCGCCGGACTACGCAAGAAAGCCAAGGTTAAGGAAGATTTAGAGTTCTATTCGGTTATGCGCTCGGTTCGCGCAATTGAAAATGCCGATGTGTGCGTATTGATGTTAGACGCCGAACAGGGGGTAGAGGCGCAGGATATGAGCATTTTCCACCTGATTATCCGCAATAAAAAAGGCTGTGTTATCGTAGTTAACAAGTGGGACTTGATTGCCAAGGAAACCAATACCATGAAAGAATATAAGGCGAGCATACTTCAACGTTTAGCACCCTTTGTTGATGTTCCGGTTATTTTCACCTCGGTAACCGGCAAGCAGCGCATCCTTGATGTTTTGCAGG
>JAIRUB010000016.1 GCA_031254635.1 Prevotellaceae bacterium
ACAGGCGACAGCTGCGAGCCGGAAAAGTACAGCCCGCCCGTGAAGAGCGGGGTTTCGCCGGGATAGGCTGCGTATGTGATTGGGGAATTTTCAGTCCCCGAATCTTCCTCGGTAAACTCTACCGTTTTTGTCATATTATACTGCCCGCCGCGGAAATAAACCGTAACGCCGCCCTGCGGCAAACCGCCCATTTCTTTCATCCCCCGGATTTTATTACGCGCCCCCAGCAGGCTTTTTAGCGGATAATCGATATCTCCGGAATTACGGTCGTCGCCATCCGGCGAAACGTAGATCTCCGGGCCGGAGGGCAGCAAGTTGCCGCTATCTACACTGTCGCGGTAATAATTAACAAACACCGAGTAGCTCTCGCTTTCGCTATAGGTGCTATAGGCGCGTGTTTCTTGGGGCGAAGCTGTAAAGAACGCAAAAAAAATAATCACGGCCACCACAGCGAGCAGCGGTGCAAATAACACCGCATACGGTTTTTTAAACATTGGCAATCCCTCCCTGTATAAGCATCTCAAACGCTTAACTGTGCCTTCTGTACACCAAATTGCGCCTAATGTCAGCAGCCCTCTCCGTCAGCCGCAAAGAGCGCGACTGCCACCTCTCCCGTAGGGAGAGGCTTTGGAGAAGGTCATGGGAATAGGCCTCCATGCAAATACCAAGCATTACTATTCCGGAAATGGGAAAAATCTATCCTCTGCAATAGTTATCCCGTTAACAATATGGATAGAAGAATTTTTTACAACATAATTACGTGGTTCACTTGTTTCACTATCTCGTGAGGTATCAAATAGAACAATATTGAATCCACCCTCATGTAATGAACTGCTAAAGCGTATTCCATCGAATCCATCTTTTAAATTCTTGATATATTCTGATACATATTGCGTTGCCAAATAACCTGTATCGCCGACATAGTTTGGCATCGATAACTGCCCGGCTATAACACTGAAAATCTTTTGCATTTGACTTTCTGGATTTTCGGCATCAGGAAGTGTAGCACAGAAATCAAACAATCTCAAGTCTTTCTTAATTTCAATTTCTGCAACACTAACCATTTGTTTGATGCTTGGACGAGCCTCAACTATTGCTGTATGTGCTTCTTCTGCTACATAAAGGTACGAAATTCCGGCAGGGTTTATGCGACCAGCGGGAACTTGATCTCTTGGTGGTGCGTCAGAACCTGCGACATCAAATCCCCAAAACCCATTTGAAGATTCAATTTTAGCAATTAACTCATCATCTCGTTTTTCCATTATAAAGCACTTTTCAAAAAGATCAAATGCCGATTGTGTTTGCTGAGGCAACTCATTGGCGGACTTGATAAGACGTGCCCGAAAAACACTTGTACCCATTGGTAATGTATATACTGCTTGTCGCGAGAAAAACTCCAATGATTCACAAATACTTTTTGACTTCGGAAAAAATCTATTATTATGTGAAATCTCGCTCTTAAATTCTTCCCATATTTCCGCATCGTCTTTAAATGTACTATTCACAATCTGCAAAAAGATTATCACTAGAGCATAAATCCAGTCGGGGGCATCGTTAAGTTCATTTTCGAGGTTTGATAAAATTTCCTGTAATTGCTTTACACTTTTTGTACTAATTGCCCATTTTGTAGCTTGAGCCCCTGCATCCCCTTCTTTTTTTTCATCGGCTTGAGCTTGCCAATGCTGTATTGCCAATGTAATTGCATTTTTAAGCAAATCGCATTGAAATTCGGTTAAGGTCATACTAATAGTTTTCAGTTTTTGAGTGTTCATGAGAGCTCAATCCCTTCATGCTAAACAAAGAATGGTTGGTTGTATTGCCCTATAGTCAAAAGTTACCTCATCAGACTCTGCACCGTGACTTTTTGATTTTGCCGAAAGAAACTGAGTTGCTAATAAGCGACCATGTTCCTTAAGGGTGCTGGTCGCCCACTGGCGGAAGCGCGTGGCCTGCCTTGAGTTTACGCGATACCCGACCGCGATAATCGCGTCAAGATTGTAAAATTCGACCATGCGCGTTACCTTACGGTTGCCTTCCATTTGAACTTGTGCAAATTTTGCACAAGTTGACATGCGATCAAGTTCTTCCTCTTCAAAAATATTGTTGAGGTGCTTTGTAATGACGCTTCGCTCCACTTGAAACAACTCGGCTATCAATTTTTGCGAAAGCCAAAAGGTTTCGTCCTCAAAGTACACGTCAACACTTACCTTGCCGTCGGCAGTCGAATAGAGGATAATTTTGCCTTCAGACTTATTCATAACAACGTCCCCCTTAACTTCTCAATTCAATGGGCAATCTCAAATACTCTATTTTATTCCTCACTTAGCAGTACCTCCCATCGCCCCCAATCGCCGCCGAATCTCCTCCTCCAGCTCACGTGAACGCTTAAACACCTTCGATAGCTCGCCCGTCAACCGGGCCATCTTCTCCTCAAACGGCTCACCGTCATCCTCCTGCTCCTCTTTGCCAACATATCGCCCCGGCGTGAGAATATAATCCTGCTTGGCGATTTCTTCTATAGCAACAGCAGCACAAAAACCTTTCACATCCTCAAGCACCCCTCTGTGAAAAGCCTCAAATGTCGCGGCGATTTTGGCGATATCCCTCCTTCTTAATGTACCGTCATTAATATTAGAGTATTTCTTTCAATTCCGTTGCAAGTAAAACAATATAGACAATTCTATTATATAACGATTATGCAAAGTTCACAAGGATTAAATCTTTTTATTATATTTTTCAAACTTTGAACCAGGTAGGCTTGGAGCCCTTAAAAAAAGGAAAAATTGATTCGCTGATCCTCGGGTTTTCGACACTTGAAAAGCATAGAAATCGCGACAAGCCCAGCAAGGGCCTATTTTTTTTGCAAAATTTTCAAAAATAAATGTTGTATATCGTTGTGTTATATGATATAATGTAGG